>NZ_JBWKCC010000003.1:251003-487533 GCF_056436655.1 Streptomyces sp. NPDC043427
GCAAAAAAAAAAAAAAAAACCTGGCGTTCCCCCCCCCCCCCCCCCCCCCCCCTTTTCCTCCTCCCCCCCCCCCCCCCCCCCCCCCCAGCACAGGTGGGGAGGTCGCATCACGCGACGGCGGTCCCCTCGAGCTCGACCATCTGGCCGGGGACGGCCAGCCGTGTCACCCCGAGCATCGTGGTGGTCGGTGCCACCCCGGCGGCACCCAACCGCGACGCCAGCACGCCGTAGTGCGGGAACAGCAGATCGACGTCGGTGGTGTAGACGTTGAGCCGGACGAGGTTCGCGAGGGACATGCCGGCCTCGCCGAGCACGGCCTCCAGGTTGTCTAGGCTCAGCGCCAACTGTGCGGCCATGTCACCGTCATGCTGGGGCTTGCCGTCGCCGCTCATCGCGGTCTGTCCGGAGCAGTACAGGGTCCGGGTGTGTCCGGAGACGATCTCACCCTGATTGAATCCCATTCCCACCGACCACGTCACCGGGTTGACCGCTGTTCGTTCCACTGCCACATCAGCTCCATTCGGTTCATCGGGAGTACGTACGTCCACCGGCGCGGTAGCCGCCCTCGTCGACGTCGGTGATCACGACCCTTCCAACAAATCACGACACCCTTGGTCATGTATTCGGTACGGTTCCCGCATGCGCGCCGATCGGCTGGTCTCGCTGGTCCTGCTGCTGCGTCAGCGCGGTCGGCTGACTGCGGACACGCTGGCCCGCGAGCTGGAGGTATCCACCCGTACCGTGCTGCGCGCCATCGAGGCGCTGTCCGCAGCCGGCGTCCCGGTCTACGCGGAGCGTGGCCGACACGGCGGGTTCGCGTTGTTGCCCGGTTTCCGGACCGAGCTCACCGGACTGAATCACGACGAGGCCCTTGCCTTGCTGACCGCCGGATCGGGGCGCGGCGAGCAGGCGTTCGGCCTCGGCTCGGCGCTCGCTTCGGCCATGCGCAAGGTGGTTGACGCACTGCCCGAAACCCATCGGGCCACCGCGAGCGACGCGGTCCAGCGATTTCTCGTCGAGCCGGAGACCGACCTGCTCTCACGTCGGCCGGTCACCGAGGAGGTGCCCGACACGACAATGATCGAGATCCGGCGCGCGGTACTCGCCGGACACAAACTGCGCATCCACTACGCGGCCGCGGACCAGACACCGCAGTGGCGCACGGTGGACCCGGTCGGCCTGGTCACCGTGCGCGACCGGGGCTACTTGCTGGCCACGAGATCCGGCGCGGACCGCACCTACCGGCTGTCGCGGGTGTCGGCCGCCGAGGAACTCCCCGAACCGGCACAGCGACCGAGCCGGGTCGATCTGGACCGGGTCTGGCGGGAACGCTGCGCTCAGTTCCTGTCCAGCGACCATCTCGTCGTGCTGTTACGGGTGAACCCGGAGCGGCGGGAGGACCTGCTGAGCACCGCGGTAGCCGTCCGCGCCGCAGAACCCGACGCGGACGGCTGGCTGCGGCTGGAGGTGACGTTCCAAGATCTACGACATGCCGAGTGGGCGCTGTGGCAGCTCAGCACGGACGCGGAAGCCTTGGCCCCCGCGTCGTTGCGCACCTCCCTGCGTAACCGCGCCACCACGCTGGCCACCCGCTACGGGGACTCATCCTGAGCGTTGGTTCCTGAACACGTGTCCAGCTATGCTCTGCATGCTGTCCTGGACACCTGTCCAGGAAGCGTGGGCGAAGGGCGGGGACGAGCATGGAGATCCTGGCGGGTGTGCTGGTCGGGCTGGTGGCCGTGTTGCATGGGTACATCCTGGTGATGGAGATGTTCCTGTGGCAGAAGAAGCCGGGGATGTCGTTCCACGGCTTCGACCCGGAGATGGCGCGGGCGACCGCGGCGATGGCGGCCAACCAGGGGCTCTACAACGGGTTCCTCGCGGCGGGTCTGGTCTGGGGGCTGGTCGCCGCCGACCCGACCGGCTTCCGCGCGCAGGTGTTCTTCCTGTCGTGCGTGATCGTCGCGGGCGTGTACGGCGCGGCCACCGCCAACCGGCGCATCCTGGTCGCGCAGGCGCTGCCGGGCGCGCTCGCCCTGACCGCCGTCCTGATCGCGCAGTGACGCGCGGCGCCCAGGAGGATCCGCGGGCCTCGCGCACCCGGGCGAGGCTGCGCGAGGCCCTGCTCGCCGAGTGCGCCGAGCGGCCCCTCGCGGAGGTCGGCGTGGCCGCGCTGGTGCGGCGCGCCGGGGTCGGCCGGGCCACGTTCTACGTCCACTACGCCGACCTGGAGGCCCTGGCCGTCGACGCCTGCGCGGACGTCGTACGCGAGGCGGTGGAGGCGCTGCACGCCTGGCGGGGCCGGCCCGACCCGGTGCACGCGCCGCCCGCGCTCGCGGAGTTCTTCGCCTCCCTCACCCCGCACGCCGGGCTGTACCGGGCCCTGCTGAGCCCGGGTGGCGGCGGCCCGCTCGGCCGGGTCCTGCACCGGGACCTGCGCGCCTACAGCCTGCGTGAACGCGAGCGCGCCGGCGCGGCGGACGCCCCGCTGGTCGCCTCGGCCGTCGCCGCCACCTTCGCCGGGGTGCTGGCCGACTGGCTGCACGGTCTCCTGGACGCGAGCCCCGAGGCCGTCGCCGACCAGGTCTGGCAACTCCTGGTCGCCCTGCACGCCAGTCGGTGAGGCGCGAGCGCGGCTCAGCGGCAGCCCGTGCCTTCCTTCACCAGCGGCCAGGCCTCGACGCCGTCGGGCGTGCGGACGTACGCCTTCGCCGGATCGTCCGTCAGCCACAACCGCCAGTCGCGGAACCGGTATCCGGTGTCGTGGGCGCCCACGGGCATCCGGACGTCCCCGTCGTACGGGGCGGTCAGCATGCCGGGTTCGAGGACGCCGTCGGGGTCGCGGGCGTACAAGCGGGCGTCCTCGCCCGCGCCGAGCTCCAGGAAGTGCGCCTCCTGCCAGTCGCAGTGGGCGGAGCCGGCCGAGCTGCTGATCCGCGTGGTCTGCACCCGGCGCCCGTGCTCGTCGGTCCAGATCTCGTACGGCAGTGAGTCGGTGAAGTCGGCGGGAAATTCGGCCGGGTTGCAGGACGCTGTCGTCTCGGGGCCCCAACCGGGAGCGCCCGCACGGTCCTTGGTGACCACGACGGCGACCTTGGTGCGGCCGCGGACGTCGAAGGAGTACAGCACCCGGTCGCCGTCCTCGCGCTCGACCCGGTAGCCGGACCGTGGGAGGTCGGGCTGGTCGATGTCGAAGTACAGCTTCAGGCCGTCCTCGGGAGTCTCCCCGCCGTCACCCTCGCTCCACCGCTCGCCCTCGCCACCCGAGTGGATCTCGCCGTCGCACTCCAGAGCCCGGCCCGCGGCCCCCGACTCGACGCGCATGGCACGCACGCTGTCCTCGTCCAGGTCCCGCGCGGGCACGTGCAGTGGTCCTGCGTACGGGGTCGCGGGCGGGGTGCCCTCGACCACCACGTCCTCCTCGCCGCCGCACCCCACCGCCGTCACGGCCAGCACTGTCGCCACCACCACGAACCCTCTGCGCATCCCCGCCCCTGTTCTCCGGTCGTCCCTGTGTTCCTTCGACGCCGCAGAGATCAGGAACGTTCACGGACGACGCGCTCGCTCCCCCTCAGCGCACCTCCTGGAACGTCCGCCGATACGCCTGCGGCGACACCCCGATCGCCGCGTGCAGATGCTGGCGCAGGGACGCGCCGGTCGCGAAGCCGACCTCGCCCGCGATCTGGTCCACGGAGAGGTCGCTGGCCTCCAGCAGGTGCCGGGCGTGGGCGACGCGCTGCTGGATCAGCCAGCGGCCAGGGCTGAGGCCCACCTCGTCGTTGAAGCGGCGGGCGAAGGTGCGCAGGCTCATCCGGGCGTGCGCGGCGAGGTCGGCCAGGCTCAGGGGTTCCCCGAGGCGCTGAAGGGCCCAAGCCCGGGTGGCGGCCGTGCTGGTGGCCGCCGACTCGGGCACCGGCTGCTCGATGTACTGGGCCTGGCCGCCGTCCCGGAACGGCGGGACGACACAGCAGCGGGCGACGGCGTTGGCGAGTTTGCTGCCGTGGTCCTCCCGCACGATGTGCAGACAGACGTCCACACCGGAGGAGGCCCCGGCCGAGGTCAGAATGCGGCCGTCGTCCACGAAGAGCACGCCCGGGTCGAGTTCGACGTGCGGGAACATGCTCCGGAACTGCTCGGCGAGCAGCCAGTGGGTGGTCGCCCGGCGGCCGTCGAGGAGCCCGGCGGCGGCCAGCACGAAGGCGCCGGTGCAGATGGAGACGATGCGTGCCTGCGCGGGGATGCGGGCGAGGGCGGCGGCGACCTCCGCGGGGAGTTCGGCGGTGACGCGGGCGGGCGAGATCGGCGCGACGACGACGGTGTCCGCGGTCTCCAGCACCTCGGGGCCGTGCTCGACGGTGACGCTGAAGTCGGCGTTGGTGCGCACCGGTTGGCCGTCGACGGTGCACGTCACCACCTCGTACCGGCCGTCGGTCGTGCCGAAGATCCTGCTGGGGATGCCGAGCTCGAAGGCATAGACCCCGTCGAGGGCCAGGACGACAACTCGCTCCGGGCGCTTGCGCGTTCGCATGGCACGATCCTAGCGAAGGTTGGCCATCGTGCCATTTTCCCCATGGTCGTTCCCGGGCAGGCTTGGTCACCATGAGCGATGTGAACACGATGCGCGCGATCAGTCAGGACGTCCTCGGCGGTCCCGAGGTGCTGAGGCAAGTGGAGCTGGAGCGGCCCGCGCCGCGAGCGAACGAGGTACTGGTCCGGGTACGGGCCTCGGGGGTCAACCCCACCGACTGGAAGCACCGAGCCCTCGGCGTCTTCCTCGGCTCGCCGCCCTTCGTCCTGGGCTGGGACGTCTCCGGTGTGGTCGAGGCGACGGGGTTCGGCGTGGCCGCCTTCGCACCCGGCGACGAGGTCTTCGGCATGGTGCCCTACCCGTACGGCCACGGTGCGCACGCCGAGTACGTCACCGTCCCGGCCCGGGCGCTGGTGCACAAGCCCGCCGCGATCGACCATGTGCAGGCCGGCGCGCTGCCGCTGGTCGCGCTGACGGCGTGGCAGGCGCTGGTGGAGACGGCCGACGTGCGGCCGGGGCAGCGCGTGCTGATCCACGCGGCGGCCGGCGGGGTCGGGCACGTGGCCGTGCAGATCGCCAAGGCGCGCGGGGCGTACGTCATCGGCACGGCGAGCGCGGGCAAGCACGACTACCTGCGGGAACTGGGCGTGGACGAGGCGATCGACTACCGGGAGACCGACTTCGAAGAGGCCGTCAAGGACGTCGACGTGGTGCTGGACGCCATCGGCGGTGACCACGCGGTGCGCTCGCTGCGGGTGCTGCGCCCGGGCGGGGTGGTGGTGTCCATCCTGCCGGTCGGGTCGGAGGAGTTCTCCGAGGAGGCCGAGCGGCTCGGCGTCCGGGCGGCCTTCATCCTGGTCGACGCCGACCGCGCCGGCATGCTGGCGATCGCGGAACTTGTCGAGGCGGGGAAGCTGCGCCCCACGATCGCGGGGACGTTCCCGCTGGCCGATGCCGCCGAGGCACACAGGCTCGGCGACACCGGCCGGACCACGGGGAAGCTGGTCCTGACGGTCGACTGACGGTCAGAAGGTCAGGACCGGCTTGATCGTCTTGCCCGAGGTCATGTCCTGGACCGCCTGGCCGATGTCCGCGAAGGCGTACGTGCCGATCAGGCGGTCCAGCGGGAGCCGTCCTTCCTTGACGAGCTTGACGAGGGCAGGGATGAAGCTCTGGGTCTCGCTGTCGCCGAGGGTGAGACCGACGACCTGCTTGCCGCCGAGCATCCCGTTGACGTCCAGGGCGACTTCGGTGCCGAAGGCCGGTGCGCCGACGATGACCAGGGTGCCGCGGGCGGCCAGCGCGTCGACGCCCTGGCGCAGGACGGCCACGTTGCCCGTGGTCTCCACGATGCCGTCGGCGCCCTGGCCGGCGGTGATCTCGGCGATCGCCTCACCGAGGACGGCCTGACCGGCGTCGACGGTGTGGGTGGCGCCCAACTCCCTGGCCAGGTCGAGGCGTTCGGCGACCCTGTCGACGGCGATGATCGTTGTGGCCGGGGTGAGCGCGGCCGCCATGACCGCCGACAGACCGACCGCACCGGCACCGAGGACGACGACCGTGCTGCCGGTCGCCGGCTTCAGTACGTTCCAGACGGCGCCTACTCCGGTCTGTACTCCGCATCCCAGCGGGGCGATGGACTCCAGCGGGACGTCGGGGTCGACCTTGACGAGGCTGCGCTCGTCGACCAGTGCCCGCTCGGCGAACGAGGACTGGCCGAAGAAGTGGCCGCCGAGCGGCTCGCCCTCGCGGCTGACCGTGGCCGTGCCGTCGGCGCGCCGTCCGCCGAGCAGGTTCAGCGGCAGCCAGCCGGCGCAGTAGGCGGGGTGGCCGCCGTCGCAGTTGCGGCAGTCGCCGCAGGAGGTGAAGGACAGCACGACGTGGTCGCCGGGGGCCACTGCGGTGACGGCCGAACCGACCGCCTCCACGACCCCCGCGCCCTCGTGGCCGAGGACGCCGGGCAGCGGGAAGGGCAGTCCGCCACTCGCCACACTGAGGTCGGTGTGACACAGGCCGGCGGCCACCAGGCGGACGACCGCCTCGTTCGGGGCCGGGTCGTCGAGGACGACGTCGGAGAGGGTGAAGGGGGCGCCGCCGGACTCGACGACTGCGGCGCGGGTGGTGAGGGGCATCGCGGGAACTCCTGGGCTGGGGCGCTCAGTCGAGCGAGACGACGACGGACTTGACCTTGGTGTAGGAGGCGAGCGCCTCCGGCCCGTACTCGCGGCCGAAGCCGGAGTCCTTGACACCGCCGAAGGGGACGGCGGGGTCGAGCATCGCCCAGTCGTTGACCCAGACGATGCCCGCCTGGAGCCGGTCGGCGACGCGGTGGGCGCGGGCGAGGTTCCTGGTCTGGACGCCGGAGGCCAGACCGTACGGCGTGGAGTTGGCGAGGGCGACGGCCTCGTCCTCGGAGTCGAAGGGCTGGACGGTGAGGACCGGGCCGAAGATCTCCTCCTGGACGACGCGGGAGTCGTTGGCGAGGTCGGCGATGACGGTGGGCTTGTAGTAGTAGCCGCCGTCGAGGTCGAGCCGCTCGCCGCCGCAGACGATGCGGGCGCCCTCCTTGCGGGCGATGTCGACGTACTCCTCGACCTTGCGCAGGTGCTTCTCCGCCGCCATCGGGCCGACGACGGTCTCGGGCTGTCGCGGGTCGCCGACGGGTACACCGGGGACGGCCTCGGCGAGGATGCCGAGCAGGGTGCTGTAGACGGAGCGCGCCACCAGCAGGCGGGGGCCGCCCATGCAGAACTGGCCGGTGTTGAAGACGAAGCCCTTGATGATCGCGCCGACGGCCTTCTCCAGGTCGGCGTCCTCGAAGACGATGTGGGCCGCGTTGCCGCCGAGCTCCATGGTGACGGGCTTGAGGTTCTCACCGGCGATGCTCGCGGCGTGCCGGCCGATCGCGGTGGAGCCGGTGAAGGCGATCTTGTCGACGCCGGGGTGGCGCAGCAGTGCCTCGCCGGCCACCGGGCCCGCGCCGGTGACGACGTTGACCACGCCGTCGGGTACGCCGGCCTTCTGGAGGAGCCCGGCCATGTACAGGGCGCTGAGCGGGGTCTCGTCGGCGGGCTTGTGGACGACCGTGTTGCCGGCGGCGAGGGCCGGGGCGAGCTTGGAGCCGGCGAGGATCAGCGGGAAGTTGAACGGGGTGATCGCGGCGACGACGCCGAGCGGGCCGCGCTTGGTGTAGGCGTGGGCGTTCATGGGGGTGTCGCGCTGCGCGCCGTCGAGGGTGTAGGCGAGGGAGGCGTAGTACTCGTAGTCGTTCGCCGCGTTCGTGACGTCGACGGCGTGGGCCAGTGAGATCGGCTTGCCGACGTCGAGGCTCTCCAGGCGCGCGATGTCGTCGGCGTTCTCGCGGATCAGCTGGGCCACGCGGTGCAGGACGCGGCCCCGTTCGCGGCCGCTCAGGCCGGACCACTGCCCGGCATCGAAGGCCTCCCGGGCCGCGCGCACCGCCGCGTCCACGTCGGCGGCGCCCGCCTCCGCGACGGTGGTGACGACCGCGCCCCGGGACGGGTCGACCACCTCGCTGCGCGCTCCGTCGGCGGCCTCGCGCCACTGTCCACCGATGAACAGTCGGCCGGGTTCCATCTCGAAGGTGGTCATCACCACTCCTCAGCGTCGTCGCTAAGATTTCAACCAACAGGTTTCCTGTTGTTTCGCCGTCTGGTGCGCAGTCTCATTACAGTCAGGTTTCCTGTCAATGGTCTACGCTCTGTTCATGCTCGGCACTCAGGAAACCAAGGCACCTCCGTCGCTGCTCTACATGGTGAAGCAGGTGGAGCTCGTCGTGCGCTCCCACCTGGACGAGCTGGTCAGACCCTCCGGCATCACCGCCCTGCAGTACACCGCGCTCACCGTGCTGGAACGGCACGACGGACTGTCCGCCGCGCAGCTCGCGCGCGACTCGTTCGTCACCGCCCAGTCCATCGCAGATCTCGTCCGCTCGCTCGAGGGCCGCGAGCTGGTGCGCCGGGAGCGCAATCCGCGCAACCGACGGGAGCTGCTGATCCTGCTCACCGACGACGGACGCGAGCTGCTCGCGCGTCACGCGGGGCCGGTGCGGGAGCTGGAGGAGCGGATGGTGCGGGACCTCACGGCGCACCAGGCCGAGCAGCTCCGACAGGCCCTCACCAAGGCCTGGCACGCACTTTCTTAACGCTGTGAACAAAACCTTGAAGGAGTCGGTCGCAAATCGAAGACATATGTCAACCGAACATGCTCAAATTCACTGCATCGGGGGTAACTTGCTGGGCGGGGGGCTGCTCGGCGCACCCCGCTGTCGGAGCAGGTTGGAGGCGATGTCGTCGTGCGGCAGGAACCGGCGGCGCCCACCCGGCATCTCCGTGTGCACCGGGACCGCGGACACACGGTGCTGGAGTTCCGCGGTGAGATCGACATCGTCGCCGCCGTGGAGATCGTCCCGCACCTGGACGACGTGACGGCGGGTCCCGACCCCCGGGTGGTCATCGACCTGACCCGGGTCGACTTCTTCGACTGCTCCGGGCTGCGCCTGCTGTACCGGGCCCGCAGCCGGGTGCTAGAGCACGACGGGCGGCTGCTCCTCGTCTGCACCCACCCGCTGACCCTGCGCGTCCTGCGGGTCACCGGCCTGAGCCGCCTGCTGCCCCCGCACCCGACGCTGGACGCGGCCCTCAGCCGCCCCGAGGCCACGTCCGGCACGTTATGACCGCGCCCTCGACCTCGGTGCCCTCGACCTCGCCGCCCGCGCCGCCCTCGGCTATCCGGCCGTCGGCGGGTCGAACAGGGCGCTGACGGACTCACCGTTGTGGATCCGGCGCACGGCCTCGGCGAGCGCCGGGGCGATGGACAGGATCCGCAGCTTGTCGGTGTGCTCCTCCTCGGGCACCGGCACCGTGTTGGTGCACACGATCTCCAGGACGTCCGGCTGCTCGCTCAGCCGCTTGAGCGCCCCCGCCGCGAACAGGCCGTGCGTGCACGCCACCCGGATCGAGCGCGGACCCAACTCCCGCAGCCGGTCCAGGAGTTCCAGGACGGTACTCCCCTTGGCGATCTCGTCGTCGAGGACGATCACGTCCCGCCCCGCGACCTCGCCTATCACCGCGCTGATGCTGACCCGGTCGTCCGCGAACCGCTGCTTGGCACCCGCCGCCACCTGCGCGCCGATCAACCGGGCGAACGCGGCCGCCTCCTTGGCGTTGCCGAGGTCCGGCGAGACGACGGTGGTGCGCGTGAGGTCGTACTGCCGGAAGTGCGCGGCCAGCTCGCGATGGGCGTGCAGATGGTCCACCGGGACCGAGAAGAAGGCGTGCACCTGCGGCGAGTGCAGCGTCATCGCGAGGACGCGACGCGCGCCCGCCGCCACCATCAGGTCGGCGACCAGCCGGCCGCCCAGGGAGATGCGGGGCGCGTCCTTCTTGTCGGAGCGGGCGTAGGAGTAGTGCGGCATGACGACGGTGATGCGTCCCGCGGACGCCCCGCGCGCAGCGTCGCACATCATCAGCAGCTCCACCAGGTGCTCCTGCACGGGCCGCACCAGCGGCTGGATCAGGAAGACGTCCCGCTCCCGGCAGTTGGCCTGGAGCTGGATCTCCAGGCAGTCGTTGGCGAACCTGCTGACCCGGGTCGGGCTGAGGGGCACGCCCAGATGGGCGCAGACCTCGGCGGCAAGTTCGGGGTGGGCACTACCGCTGAACACGGCGATGTCTCGCACGATCCGCTCCTCGCATGATCACGTCCGGGCGACCTCATGCTACGGACCCGGAAAACTCGTTGCGGCCCACCCCGGACCTTGCGCCATGATGGTGCCGTCCGCATTCCCTCACGTCAGGATCACCCGCATGCGCCGACTCCTCGAAAACACCCGGCTCCCCCACTGGACGACGGTTCTCGAGGACGCGACCACGCATGCAGACCCTGAACATCGGAATTCTGGCCCACGTCGACGCCGGTAAGACCAGCCTCACCGAGCGGCTGCTGTTCGACCACGGCGCCGTCGACCGCCTCGGCAGCGTCGACGGCGGTGACACCCGCACCGACGACGGGGCGATCGAGCGACAGCGCGGCATCACCATCCGCTCGGCCGTCGCCGCGTTCACCGCGCACGGCACACAGATCAACCTCATCGACACCCCCGGGCACTCCGACTTCATCGCCGAGGTCGAGCGCGCCCTGGAGGTACTGGACGGCGCGGTCCTGGTGCTGTCCGCGGTGGAGGGCGTGCAGGCGCAGACGCGGGTGCTGATGCGGACCCTGCGGCGGCTGCGGCTGCCCACGCTGGTCTTCGTCAACAAGATCGACCGCCCGGGCGCCCGCGCCGACGGCCTGCTCGCCGACATCCGGCGCCGACTCACCCCGCACGTCGTCCCGCTGACGCGGGTCACGGGCATCGGCACCCCCGACGCCCGCGTCGCGCCCCGCCCCCTGACCCAGCAGGCCGCCGAAACCCTCGCCGAGGTCGACACCGACATCCTCGCGGCGGTCGTGGACGGCCCCGCCCCGACCCCGGACACCCTGCGCGCCGCGCTCGCCGCACGCACCGCCGACGGCTCAGTGCACCCCGTGTACTTCGGCTCGGCCCTCGGCGGCCAGGGCGTCGCCGAGCTCGTCGAGGGCCTCGTCCGACTGGTCCCCGAACCCGAACCCGCCCCCGCGCCCGAGGCACCGACCGGCGCCGCCCCGCGCGGCACGGTGTTCGCCGTACGTCCCGGACCCGGCGGCGAGCGGACCGCGTATCTGCGGCTCTACGACGGTGAGGTGACGCAGCGTCAGCGGCTGACCTTCCTGCGCCGTGAGGCCGACGGCCGGACCACCGAGGTCCCCGGACGGGCCAACCGCCTGGAGGTGATCGGCCGCCCCGGACCGCTCACCGGCGGCAACATCGCGACCCTGACCGGGGCCTCCGGTCTGCGCGTGGGCGACCGGCTCGGCGAACTCAGCGACCGGGCACCGCACTTCGCGCCGCCGACCCTGGAGACCGTGGCCCGGGCCCGCCACCCAGAACAGGCGGCGCGGCTGCGCTCCGCCCTGCTGGCCCTGGCCGACCAGGACCCCCTGCTGCACGCCCGTCCCGCGGCCGACGGGGCCACCGCACTGCTGTTGTACGGCGAGGTCCAGCTGGAGGTGGTCGCGGCGACCCTCGCCCAGGACTTCGGCATCGAGGCCGAGTTCGAGCCCGGCCGGGTCCGGTTTCTGGAGCGGCCGGCCGGGACCGGCGAGGCGTGGGAGGAGCTGCCGTGGCTCGACCACACCAGGTACTGGGCGACGATCGGGCTGCGCGTCGAGCCGGGACCGCACGGCTCCGGCGGGGTGTTCACGTACGAGACGGAACTCGGGGCGCTGCCCCGCGCCTTCCACCAGGCCATCGAGGACACCGTGCACAGCACCCTGCTGAGCGGACCGCACGGCTGGGCCGTCACCGACTACCGCGTCACCCTGATCCGCTCCGGCTTCTCCGCCCCCCTGAGCACCGCGGCCGACTTCCGCGGTCTCACCCCGATCGTGCTGCGACGGGCGCTCGCGCGGGCGGGGACCCGGGTGTACGAGCCGTACCACGCCTTCGAGACCGAGGTCCCGCCGGACGCGCTGGCCCCCGTGACCGCTCAGCTCGCCTCCTTCGGAGCGGAGTTCAAGGAGACGACGGGCGGATCGACGGCGTGGGTGATCACCGGGGAGCTGCCCGCCCGGCACGTGCGCGAGGTCGAGCTGAGGCTGCCGGGCCTCACCCACGGCGAGGGCGTGTGGTGGTCCCGCCCGTCGGGGGATCGTCCGGTCCGGCGGCCCGTGCGCGCATGATCGGTCAAAGCGGCGGTCTGGCGGGGGCGTTGCGGGGGCATCCGCTCTGTAGGAAGGAGGGCCGTCGCCATGACGACTCCCATCAGGCGCGTGTCCAGGCGGATGCCCGGCTGGGCGAAGGTCGTGAGTGCCGTCGTGATCGTGCTCGTCGTGTTCTTCGCCGGGATCCGGCTGAGTGTGCTCCCCGGTCTGAAGGACCTGTTCGGCACGGAGACCCACGACCGCTCCGGGCCCGCGCTGCTCGAGTCCATCCAGGACATCAGCCGCTACGACGCGGCCTCCGGCAACTTCCAGGTCGTCGTGGACCTGGAGAAGGACGCCAAGTTCCTGCCCGACGCGATCCGCGGCTCCCGCACCCTGTACGTCGGGGCGGGCACCGTCGACGCCTACGTCGACCTCGGCAAGGTCGGCAAGAACGACGTGACGGTCGACGACGACCGTACGTCGGCCTCGCTCCGCCTGCCCCACGCCCAGCTCGGCAAGCCGGCGCTGGACACCGATCGCTCGTACGCGGTGTCCAAACAGCGTGGTCTCCTCGACCGACTCGGCGACTTCTTCTCGGACAACCCCAACAGCGAACAGGCCGTGCAGAAGCTCGCGGTACGGCACATCGGGGAGGCGGCCAAGGAGAGCGAGCTGACCAAGCGTGCCGAGACGAACACCACCAACATGCTCGAAGGCCTGCTGCGCTCCCTCGGCTTCAAGGAGGTGAAGGTCTCCTTCGACGCCTGATCATCCGGCCCGGGTGCTCAGGCGCCTCAGGCGCCTCAGGTGCCTCAGGGCCTCAGTGCCTCAGGTACCTCAGGTGCCGAGCACGCCCGGCAGGGCGAGGGCGCCGACCAGTGCGGCGCCCACCAGCAGCCATGCCACGTAGTCGCCGATGTGCCCGGACTGCAGGCGCCTGAGCGGCAGCGCCCGGTCCGGTGCGGCGAGCAGTCCGGGCCGGGTGACGGCCACGGCGGCCAAGGCCACGGCCAGCAGGGTGGACAGGACGCCCAGCAGGGCTCCGGTCAAGGTCCGATGCACGGCGGCGGGCGCTCCCCCGGACCCGGCCTCGTTCACGGCGTGCGCCACGACATGGGCGAGTCCGGGGGCCGTGCCGACGGCCAGCGCCCCGGCCAGCAGCACCGCCGGGACCGCGGTCATGGTGTCGGGGATCCGGGTCAGCCGCTCCCGGGTCTCGGGCTCCTCGCCGGTGCCGGTCGTCTCGTACTCCTCCTCCTGGGGCGGGGGCCCCAGGCCGAGGAACACCCGTGCGGCGACCCGCAGGACGGCTCCCGCGGTGACCGCCGACGCGAGGACGTACAGCAGCGTGAGCGGCCCGCCCACGGCCTCCTCGGTGACCGCCTTGCCGAGTGCCGTGCCGAACGGCGGCAGCCCCGCGAGGCCGAGGGCTCCGACGGTGAACATCACGGCGACGCCGCGCAGCCCCCGGGCCCGCCCGTGCAGCGCGCGTTCGTCGACGCTGCCGTAGCGGTCGAGGAGGATGCCCGCGCAGGCGAACAGGGCCGCCTTCACGCCCGCGTGGCCGAGGACGTACAGCGCGATGCCGTCGTCAGCCTCCGGCTCGAGCGCGCCGATACCGATGAGGAACAGACCCGTGTGGGCGACGGTCGAGTAGGCGAGGAGCCGTTTGATGTGCCGCTGGTACCAGCACATGACGGCGCCGATCACGGCGGTGAGGGCGCCCAGCACGATCAGTACCCGCTCCAGGTCGGCCACCGGGATGCCGCCAGGCCCGGAGAAGACGGTGTTGTAGACGCGCCAGACGCCGTACACGCCGAGTTCGACCATGACGCCGGACAGCAGCATGCACACGGGGGTGGGGGCGACGGCGTGCGCGTCCGGCAGCCAGAGGTGGAAGGGCACGGCGGCGGACTTGACCAGCAGGCCGGTCAGGACGAGGACGAAGGCCGCGAGCACCAACGCGTCGGGGCGGCCGTGCGCGTCCAGGCCCCGCCCGATGTGTGTCATCGCCAGCTCGCCGGTGCGCCCGTACAGCAGGCCGATGCCCATCAGCATCGCGTACGCGCCGAGGGAGTTGACGACCGCGAAGGTCAACGCGCCCTGCACGGCCTTGGGTTCGTCGATGCGGTAGCCGGTGAGCGCGAAGGCGACGACGCTCATCAGCTCGAAGAACACGAAGGCGTCGAAGAGGTCCCCGGCGATGGCGAAGCCGCACATGCCCGCCTGGAAGACGAGCATCAGTGCCGGGAAGGAGCCCGCGTGCCGGCGGGGCGGTTCCTCGAAGTAGTGCCAGGAGTACACCAGCGCGGACAGTGTGAGCAGCGAGGCGAGCGCGGCCATCCCGAGGCCTGGCCCGTCGCCGACCACGACGATGCCGACGCTGCGGCTGTTCACCGGCTGCCAGGCGCCGACCCACTCGACCATGGGCGGCGAGCAGTCGAGGAGGAGGACGAGCGCGAGCGCGGCCGTGCCGGCGGAGACCGCGCAGCCGATCGTCTCGGCGGCGGCCCGGGGCAGCAGGCGGCCCCCGGCGACCAGCAGCCCCGCCCCGAGGAGGGGAACGGCGACGAGCAGGGGCAGAAGGTGGTTCATCAACCGCGCAGCTCCGAGAGCTCGTCGGGATCGACCGTCCCGTGCCGCTTGGCGACCTGCACGACGAGGGCGAGCAGGAGGGCGGTGACGGTGGCGCCGACGACGACGTCGGTCAGGGCCAGGGCCTGGACGACCGGGTCGACCACAGGCCGCGAGCCGGGCTTGATGTCGGAGAAGACGGGGGCGGTGGCTCCGTCGCGGTAGCCGACGGCCAGCAGCAGGACGTACGTGCCGGACTGGCAGACGGCGAGACAGCCGACGGCGTGGATCAGGTTGCGGCTGGTGGCGAGACCGTAGCAGCCGACGAGGAAGATCCAGACGGCGACCAGGTACGGCAGTACGTCCATCACGGCACTCTCACCTTGCCCTCTCCCCCCTTCCCCTCTCCCCGTTGTCCTTCTCGATCTCGACGGCCTGGTCCAGGAAGCGGGCGAGCAGGACGACGACCGCGCAGGCGACCTCCATGCCGATGGCCGCGTTCAGCAGCGGCACGGTGCCGCCGGAGGACAGCGTGTTGAAGGTGCCGTACGGCAGCAGTGTGTTGGCGAGGAAGGCGGTGCCGACGAGGACGGCCGCGAGGCCGGTGACCAGGTAGGCGGAGGCGGCGAGCGCGTCGCCGACCTCGAACAGGCCGATGGGCCGGACGCGTTCCAGAGCGCGGTAGTCGGCGCCCAGATACAGCAGGTGCAGGGCGGTCGCGGCGACCACGCCGCCCTGGAAGCCGCCGCCGGGGCTGAGCTGCCCGTGGGCGATCACATAGAGGCCGGTGAGCAGGGCGGCGGGCAGGACGAGCAGGGCGTAGCCGCGTACGGGCCGGGCGACCTCGGCGGGTTCGGGCGGGGCGCGGTGTTCGTCGCGGGTCTGCCGCAGCAGGACGACGCAGCCGAGCACGGCGGCGAACAGGATGCTCATCTCGCCGAGCGTGTCGAAGGCGCGCTGGTCGAAGTTGACGGAGGCGATGGTGTTGGCGGTGTGCCGGGAGAGCGACGCCCGTACGGCCCGGTCACCGTAGGGGTGCCGGTCGCCGCCGAAGCCCGGCAGGTCGAAGCAGGCGGCCACCAGCAGGGCGGCGAGCCCCGCGCCGCCCGCGTACACGAGCCACAGCCGCAGGCGCCGGTTCACGAGCGCGGCTCCTTCTCGCGTGCGCGCCGCCGCACCTTGCGGACCGTCAGCAGCAACAGCAGCGGCGTGACGGCGGATCCGACGGCCAGTTGCGACAGGCCCACGTCGGGCGCCTGGAGCACGGTGAAGAGGACGGCGAGCACGACACCGAGGACGGACAGGACGAGGGCCTGTCGCTCCGGGTCGCGCGTCGCGACGGCGACGGTCGCGGCAGCGGCCACGGTGAGCAGGGCCACGACGATGACGGCGTCGGTCACGACACACCTCGTCGCGGTCCGCTCACAAGCTCAGCCACGGCGGACCCCGCTGAACCCGCCCGAGAGGGCCCGGGAGGCGACGACGTTGCCGCCGATCAGCAGCGCGCCGGTGACCAGGAGCTTCGCCGTCCCGCGGCCCGGTGCGGTGACCGCGCACAGGACGGCCACCACGACCGTGCCGAGGCCCGCGACCGCCCAGGTCGCTCGCCAGGCACGCGGTGGCTCCCCGGCGAGTTCGTCGGCCAGGAGCCGGGCGAAGACGAGGGTGCCGACCGGGCCAAGCAGTGCGAGGACCAGGGCGACGTCGAGGTAGGCGGGGCGGTCGTAGCCCTGGGCGAGGAGCAGCAGGGCGGGGCAGGCCAGGGCGGTGGTCAGGTTCTGGGCGATCACGCGGCGGCGCAGTGGTCCGGTGGCGACGCCCCACAGGGTCGCCCCCACTCCCCCGGCCAGGACCAGTGTCGCGGCGAGGATCCAGCCGTTCACCGGTCGGTCACCGCCCGCCGTGCGCCTCGGGCCGCGAGAGCGCCGACGGCCGCGGCGCCCGCGCCCACCGCGAGTTCCAGCGTGTCCACGGTGCTGATGAGGACCAGCCACAGCGCGGCGAGGGAGGCCCACCAGCCCAGCAGTTCGGCCGCTGTGAGGAGCGTCGTACGCCGGTCCATGCGCCACCTCCTCGGCCTCGCTCTTTCGGGCATCCAAGCACCGCGCCCGTCCCGGGGTGTGGCGGCGCGCGCGGGTCTCCACCGGAGTGCCCCGAGCGCAGGAACGGAAACCGGGTACCCGGCAGGGCCGGGGCGAGCGGCTGTGGACTGGTCACCGCTTTCCGGGGTAACAGCTTTACAACGCAGGGAAGTTGAAGTCTGGAGAACCTTATGGTCCGCTCTGTCTTGCGCCTGCGCACCACCAAGTCGGCCACGTCCGGCCAGGCGTCGAAACCGCCCCGCGAGGCCCGTCGGCGGCTCCCCTTGCCCCTCCGCCTGTTGGCGACACTGCTGGCGTTCGCCTTCATGCTGGCGTTCGCCGTGGTGCTGGCCCGGCTCACGCTCCAGCCCTCCCCCGCGTCGCAGGCGCTGACGCACACCAACCTGCACCCGGGCCGTTCCCTGAGGGCCTACCTGGACCAGCCCGCGCTGCGGGACGCGGTCAAGCAGATCGGCGGGAACGTGCTACTGGGCGTGCCGTTCGGCGTCCTGTTGCCGGTCGTGGCACCCAGGACGCGCGGCTTCCTGCGGGTGCTGGCCCTGACCGCACTCGTGATGCTCCTGGTGGAGTGCGCCCAGGGCGCGCTGGTCACGGGGCGCGCCTTCGACATCGACGACGTCATCCTCAACACGACGGGAGCGCTGATCGGTTACCTCCTGCTGGGCCGTCGGCTCAGCCGGGCGGTGCATAGCTGAGGTCCGTCGCCGTGAGCGACGCGGGAGCCAGGTGCAGCCAGGCCGTGCCGCGCTCGACGGGATCGTCGTACAGGTACCGGACGAACCGCTCGTCCCACCGGCTCTCGTCCGTCCCCAGGTAGCGGACGAGCTTGCGTCGCCCTCTGTCCACGTCGAAGGGAACGAGCCGCGCGCGGCCGCGGGCGATCACCTGGCGGACCAGGCCCGTCGTGAGGTCGCATGCGTCGACGACGAGCGCGACCCGGGGATCCTCCTGGACACGTGCGTACATCCGGGTCCAGGGGCCGGTCAGGGTCCAGAACGCCCCGTCCTCCCAGAGGTACCAGACGGGGCGCACCGTCGGCCCGTTGGTCGCCAGGCGCGCGGTGAGGGGTTGCCGCAGAAAGTCGTCCACGTCGAACGGTGGTTGTGTCATGCCACCATCATGATCGCGTCACACAGGCCGTACCGGCATGGCCGTACCAGCATGGCCGTACCAGCATGGCCGTACCAGCATGGCCGTACCCTAGCAGTGCTAGACAACCAAGTACTGACATGATTCGCATCGTCCGCGTCGGCATCATCGTCCTGGCGTTCGCCCTGTTCGCCGTCGTGCTCGTCTGAGGCTCATCCGACGCCGAGCGGGTTCGCGCCGAGCTCCCGGAGCCGGGCGCGGGCCCGCTCGGCGTCGGGGTGGGCGAGGTCGGTGAGGATCGTGAGGGCGCTGTGCCAGGCGGCGCGGGCGGCCTCGTGGTCGCCCGTCGCCCGGTGGGTGTCGCCGATGCGGATGAGGGATCCGGCCTCCTCGGCGGGCACGCCCACCTCCCGGTACAGGGCTAGTGCGTTGCGGTAGCCGACGAGGGCCTGCGCGTGGTCGCCGAGGTGGTGGTGGGCGTAGGCGATGCTGTCCCAGGTGGCGGCCTCGCCGATGCGGTTGCCGAGCTCCTGGAGCATGGTCAGCGCCTCGTGGCAGTACCTGAGTGCCTGTCGGTACTCCCCGAGTGTCGCGTGGCTCCAGCCGACCGCGTTGAGGGCGAGCGCCTGCGCGGCCGGTGCGTCAGTGGTCCGGAACAGCTCCAGGGCCAGCTCGTAGTGCCGGAGCGAGTCACGGAGGTCACCCCGCTGCTCGGCCTGCCAGCCGAGGACCAGGTGGACATATGCTCTCCCGACGTCGTCTCCCAGCCCGGTGAAGAGGTCCAGGGCGCGGTCCAGGTGGGGAGCGGCTTCGTCGCGCAGCCCCAGCCGGACCTCCACGCGGCCAAGTCCGCGCAGGCCGTGTGCTTCCAGGAGGGGGTCGGACAGCCGCAGGGCCGCGTCGAGCACGGTCCGCTGGACGGCCAGCCAGTCGTGCCAGTGCCCCTGACGGTCGAAGAAGCGCTCCAGGGACGAGACGAGCAGGCAGGCGAGGCGCCCCGCTCCGGAGCGCGCCGCGGCGTCGATGACGGCGAACAGAACCGCGTACTCGGCCGTGAGCCAGGCCAGAGCCTGCTCGGCGTCGGCGAGCGGCTCGGGGACGGTCCCCGCCGGGGGTGGCGCGAGCGGCAGCGTGTGATCCTGCGGTGCGATCAGCAGACGGGCGGCGTGCGCGGTGTGCAGATAGTGCTCGAACAGCCGGTCCACGGCCTCCCGGCGGTCGGCCTCGCTGTGCTGGGTGTGCGCGAGTTCGGCGGCGTAGGAGCGGAGCAGGTCGTGGAAGGCGTACCGGCCGGGGGTGGGCTCGTTGACGAGGTGAACGCCGGCGAGCTCGGTCAGCAGCAGCCGTGCCTGGCGTACCGCGAGCCCGGCGAGGGCCGCCGCGGCCGGTGCGGTGAAGTCCGGGCCCGGGTGCAGTCCGAGCAGCCGGAAGAGGCGGGCGGCGGCGGGCGAGAGGGCGCTGGAGGACCAGGAGAAGACCGCGCCGACATCGGCGGACGTGTCGGCCCGGGTGAACGCGTCGAGGCTGCCGTGCGCCGCCCGCAGCTCGGCCGCGATGGCCGACAGTGAGAAGTGCGGGTGGGTGGCCGCCCGGGCGGCGACACAGGCCAGGGCCAGGGGCAGTCCGGCGCACAGCGCGGTGATCACCGCGACCGCGTCCGGCTCGGCGGCGACCCGCTCGGCGCCCAGGCGGCGGACGAGGAGTTCTCGCGCCTCGTCGGTGTCGAGCTGACGCAGCGTGAGGGAATGGGCCCCGTGGGCCGCCACCAGACCGGGAAGCTGGTTGCGGCTGGTGACGATGGTGAGGCTGCCGGGCGTGCCGTGCAGCAGCGGCCGTACGTGGTCGGCGTCCCGCGCGTTGTCGAGCAGGACGAGGTACCGGCGCCCCGCCAGCAGGCTCCGATACAGGGCGGCCCGCGCGTCCGGGCCGTGCGGGACACGTTCCGGCGGCACCCCGAGCGTGTCCAGGAAGTCCCGGACCGCTTCGTCGGGGCTCATGACCGCCCCGGACGTGTCGAAGCCCCGCAGGTTGACGTAGAGCTGCCCGTCGGGGAAGCGGCCGGCGACCCGGTGGGCCCAGTGCACGGCGAGCGTCGTCTTGCCGATCCCGGCCATGCCGCCGATGGCGCTGATCACCACCGTCCCGGTCGGCTGTGCGTCGCTCGGCAGCAGCGCGAGCACCTCGTCCAGTTCGGCCCGCCGTCCGGTGAACGTCGGCAGGTCGTGCGGCAGTTGCGTGGGGATGGGAAGCGAGGCCGCCCGCGCACCGACGGGATCCGCGGAGCCCGTCGGGCCTCCGGACCCTGTGGCTGCCGTGTCGCCCAGCGCCGTCCGGTGGGCGTCGCGCAGCTCCGGTCCCGGGTCGATGCCCAACTCGTCGGCGAGCCGGGCCGACACGGTGTCGTAGGTGTGGAGCGCCTCGGCGCGTCGGCCGGTGGCTGCCAGGGTGAGGATCAGCCTGGCCAGCAGGGGTTCGTCCAACGGGCTGTCGGCAGCGGCCTCCCGGAGCCGGGGCAGGGCCACGTCCGGGGCGCCCGCGCTCAGCGCGACATCGGCGGTCTCCTTGACGGTCGCGAGACGCTCACCGCTCAGTGAGCCGAACGCGGCGTGGGCGCGCGCCTCGGCGGGGATCCCGGAGGCGACCGGTCCCCGCCACAACGACAGCGCCTCGGTGAGGAGTTCCACGGCCCGTGCGGGCGCCCCGTCCAGAACCGCCCGCTGTGCCTCGGCCCGCAGCGCGCGGAACCGCAGCAGGTCCAGGGAGTCGGCGTCGGTCAGCAGCCGGTATCCGCCCGCGCCCCGCAGGAGCCAGTGGCCGCTCGCCCGGGTGGGCAGGCCGGGCTCCAGCAGACGGCGCAGCGACCCGACATGCCGACGGACCACGTTGACGGCGCTGTCCGGGGGGCACCGGCCCCACAGCACGTCGACGATCTCGCTCACGGCGACCGGTTGCCCCGCCCGCACCAACAGCAGTGCCAGCAGCGCCCGTTCCTGCGGTCGTCCGGGTTCCAGTTCCGTCCCCGCCCGCCAGACCCGAACCGGTCCGAGGACCGCGAACCGCACCGACTCCGGCGCCACTCGTCCCCCTCTGGTCTTCCACCCCGGCAGGCACCTTACGTCATGCGGAATGCGACCCTGGGTTACAAGGGCTCGGGCTCGGACCCCTCGCTCAGTGGCGGGTCCAGGTGAACTTGTCGCCGCCCACCCACCGGACCACATCCGGATCGTCCAGGTCGTGGACGGTGATGCCGAAGGCGGCGGCCGCCTCCAGCACGTCGGTCACGGCCCTCGCGAAACCGACTACTTGGCCGTCGATCTCGACGATGCGGAACGGCGGCGTGCCCGGCTGCACCCCGAGCACCAGGATCCGCGGGTTGGTGATGTGCGGGCTCGCGCTTTCGGTCATGAATAGAGCGTAGAGCGCAAACCGCGCGAGTGGCGCGTACGGGGCATCCCGGCGGCGGAGCGACCACCGCCGCCCCGGCGGCCCGTGCCCGCGATCGCGGGCTCAGGGGCGCCGCCAGTCGTCCCGCTCCAGGTGCGAGCCCGCCTGGGGGCCCATGCGCAGCATTCCGCCGTCGACGGACCAGGAGGCGCCGGTGACGTACGAGGCCTCGGGGCCGGCCAGGAAGGCGATCACGGCGGCGACCTCGCGGGCGTCCCCCGGGCGGCCGAGCGGCACGCCGGGGCGGGGCTTCGACTCCACGTCGACGTCCTCCTGCCCGGTCATGGGCGTGGCGATCTCACCGGGCGCCACCGCGTTGACGGTGATGCCGTACTCGGCGAGCTCCAGGGCCATGACCTGGGTGAGCAGGCCGAGCCCGCCCTTGGCCGCGCAGTACGGGGCGGCGCCGACGCGCGGCTGGTGCTCGTGGACGGAGGTGACGTTGACGATCCGGCCGCCGTCGCCCTGCTGGATCATGTGCCGCGCCGCCTTCTGCCCGCACAGGAAGGGGCCGACGAGGTCCACGTCGAGGACCTCGCGCACGGTGTCGAGCTCCAGGTCGACGAAGGGCGTCATGGTGCCCGTGCCGGCGTTGTTGACGAGGACGTCGATGCGGCCGAGGCGGTCGCACAGCTCGTCGACCGTGCCGGCGGCGACGGGCAGCCGGGTGAGGTCCATCTGGGCCACGACGGCCCGCTGCCCGTGGGCGCGGACCTCGTCGGCGGTCTCCTCGGCGCCCTTGAGGTCGCTGTGCCAGGTGATGCCCACGTCCATCCCCGCCCGGGCCAGTCGGACGGCGGTGGCGCGGCCGATGCCGGAGTCGGCTCCGGTGACCAGGGCCACCTTGGTGCGTGCGACGGGGACGGACACCGAGGACATGGCCTACACCTCACGGATACACGGAAGGGGACGACGCTCGCAGTACCCGGGTGCGGAGGGGACAAACCGCGTGCTCGCCGTGCGTGCCGGGTGGGGCTGGGGAACTCTGGAGCCAGAGAAGCGCCCGCTGAGATCGGAGTCGGAGGTGGCGATGGATCCCGTCCGGGCCCTGGACCGGATCGCCTTCCTGCTGGAGCGGTCCCTGGCACCGACGTACCGCGTCCAGGCCTTCCGCACCGCGGCCCGCATGCTGTCGCGGCTGCCCGAGGGCGAGCTGGAGGAGCGGGCGCGGGCAGGCACGTTGGAGGCGCTCAAGGGCGTCGGCCCGAAGACCGCGCAGGTGGCGCGCGAGGCGCTGGAGGGGCGGGTCCCCGCCTACCTGGAGAAGCTGGAGGTCGAGGCCGGGGGCCCGCTGGCGCAGGGCGGCGAGGAGCTGCGGGCGCTGCTGCGCGGGGACTGCCATGTGCACTCCGACTGGTCGGACGGCGGTAGCCCGATCGAGGAGATGGGCCGGGCGGCGGCCGCGCTCGGACACGAGTGGGCGGTGCTGACCGACCACTCCCCGCGGCTGACGGTGGCCCGCGGTCTGTCGGCGGAGCGGCTGCGGGAGCAGCTGGACGTGGTGGAGCGGCTCAACGCGACCTGGGCGCCGTTTCGGCTGCTGACCGGCATCGAGTGCGACATCCTCGACGACGGCTCCCTCGACCAGGACCCGGAGCTGCTCGAACGGCTCGACGTCGTGGTGGTGTCGGTCCACTCCAAGCTGCGTATGGAGGCGCGGGCGATGACCCGCCGCATGGTGGCCGCCGTACGCAACCCGCACGCCGACGTCCTCGGGCACTGCACGGGGCGGCTGGTCAGCGGGCGGGGACGACCCGAGTCCGAGTTCGACGCGGACGAGGTGTTCGCCGCGTGCGCGGAGTCGGGCACCGCCGTCGAGATCAACAGCCGCCCGGAGCGCCTCGACCCGCCGAAGCGGCTGCTGCGCCGGGCCGTGGAGGCGGGCGCGCTGTTCTCGGTCGACACCGACGCGCACGCGCCGGGCCAGCTGGACTGGCAGGTGCACGGGTGCGCGCGGGCCGAGGAGTGCGGGGTGCCGGCCGAGCGGGTGGTCACCACGTGGTCGGCTGACGAGCTGCTGGCGTGGACGCGGGAGGGGCGTACGCCGGCCGGAGTGGGCGGGCGCTGACGTGGTACTCGGTTCGACACGAGAGCAGGAAGGGGAGTTTTCGACCATGCCGAGCAAGCGGCGGGCGGCCGTGTTCGATGTCGACGGGACCCTCGTCGACACCAATCACCTCCATGTGACCACCTGGTGGGAGGCCTTCCGGCAAGCGGGCCACCGGGTGCCGATGCACGCCGTCCACCGGGCCGTGGGGCTCGGCTCGACGGACCTGATCGCCCACCTGCTGGGCGACGACCGCGACGCGGAGCGGGACGCGGAGCTCAGCGCCGCCCACAAGGCCCTCTACGGCCAGTACTTCGACCGGCTGCCCGCCCTGCGGGACGCCGGGCAGCTGCTGCGGCGCCTGCACAAGGACGGCTGGCGGGTGGTCCTGGCCACCTCCGCGAGCGGCGCGGAGCTGTCGGCGCTGCGGCGCGCGATCGATGCCGACGAGGCCATCACGGCGACGGCAAGCGCCGACGACGTCGAACAGGGCAAGCCCGCGCCGGAACCCGTCGAGCACGCCCTGGAGCTGGCGGGGGTCCCCGCCGAGCGTGCCGTGTTCGTCGGCGACACCGTGTGGGACATGCGGGCCGGCCGCCGGGCCAAAGTGCGCTGCGTCGGCGTCCTGTGCGGCGGCATCCCGCGCGCCGACCTGGAGGAGGCCGGTGCGGAGGTGATCTACGACGACCCCGCCCACCTGCTGGCGTCCCTCCAGGACAGCCCCCTGGCATGACACGCCGGAATCGGGGGACACCAGCAGTTCATGACGCGTGTGAGTGATGAGGTACGGCTGCGGGATCGCCCCCTGAGCGGTACTGGACCGGTGGACTTCGTACGACGGGAGGCACGCGCCGTGGGCCGGGCGGCCCGGGCGGCCTGGCGCGAACCCGGCCGGGAGCGCGACCTGGTCGTGCAGTCGCTGAAGGCGGCGGGGGCCGCGCTGCTCGCCTGGTACCTGGGGGGCGTCCTGCTGGGCGACCCGCTGGCGCTGATGGCGCCCTGGGTGGCGCTGGCGCTGGTGCAGGCCACGGTGTACAGCTCGCTGCGGCAGGCGGCGCAGCAGTTCACGGCGATCTGTGTGGGGGCGCTGCTCGCCTCGACGGCACAGGTGGTCGCCGATGACACGACGGGCGCGCTGGCGCTGTGCCTGCCGCCTCTGATGCTGCTGGCGAACTGGCCCCGGTTCGGGGACCAGGGTGTCTACGCGGCGACCACGGCGCTGTTCACGCTCGCCTCGGGCACGGCGGTCACGGTGCCGGCGGTGACGCACCGGGTGGGGGAGGCGGCGCTCGGCGCGGTGATCGGTGTGGCGGTCAACGCGTTCGTGCTGCCGCCGGTGCACCTGCGGGACGTGCGGGAGAACCTGGTGGCGCTGGCCCGGGAGGTGGGGGATGTGCTGTACGCCATCGCCGGCGGGCTGCGGGAGGGCGAGTGGGACGCGGCGACGGCCGCCGAGTGGTCACAGGCGGCCGCCCGGCTCGAACGCCGGAACAACGGGCTGCGCTCGGCGCGCTCCTGGAGCCGGGAGAGCCTGCGCCTGACGGCCGGCCCGCTGCGCGCGCTGCACCGGGCGCCGCTGGACGTGCCGCCGGAGTCGGAGGACGGGCGCTGGAGCCGCGTCACCGCGCATGTGACGGTGCTGACCCGCACCCTCGCGGTGTCCGTCGACGACGACCGCTCCCCCGCCCCGCCGGACGGCTCGGCGCTGCGGGAGTACGCCCGTCTGCTGGAGCTGATCGGAGACGCCTGCCACGAGTCCGCCGAGGGCGGTTCGCGGGCGGCGCTGGAGGAGCTGCGGGACCTGCACGGCCGCCTGCAGCGCAGTCTGCGCCACCACGCGGAGGAGGACGGCGCGGCCAGTACGGCGGTCCTGGGCACGCTGTTGCTGGAGGCGGAGAACATCTGGTCGGAGGTGGCGCCGAAGGAGAACTCACCGGAGGGGGACGGGGGGTGACACGCGTCACGGCACAACGGGCGGGGGGCGGGGAACACGTACCAGTGGTTCTCCGTTGAACCCCGCGTGGGTACGGATGGGACAGTGTCCCCGGGCCTCACCTTTTGCCCACAGGGACGATCGTTCGGCTGAAGCCCTGTGGAGCCTTTCGCCGAGAGGCGACCGCCATCCGTACCCACCCTTGACCCCGACCGGAATCCCCCGTCCGGTCGGGGCCCTTTTCTGCCCGGGTCTCTGCTCGGGCGGCGGGCCCTTGACTTCGAGGGCACTCGAATTCGTAGCGTGCCGGGCATGACCTACCGCACCACGGCACAGCACAAGATCGGCTCGGGCTTCGGCGCCGACAGCACCGCCGACGACGTCCTCGACGGCATCGACCTCACCGGACGGCTCGCCCTTGTCACCGGCGGCTACTCGGGGCTCGGCCTGGAGACCACCCGCGCGCTGGTCCGCGCCGGCGCCCGGGTCGTCGTCCCCGCCCGCCGCACGGCCGCCGCCACGCAGGCCCTGGAAGGCCTCGCCGGTGTCGAGGTGGACGAGCTCGACCTCGGCGACCTCGACAGCGTAAGCGCCTTCACCGACCGGTTCCTCGCCTCCGGCCGCACCCTCGACATCGTGATCAACAGCGCCGGGATCATGGCGTGCCCCGAGACCCGGGTCGGGCCCGGCTGGGAGGCGCAGTTCGCGACGAACCACCTCGGCCACTTCGCCCTGGTGAACCGCCTGTGGCCGGCGATCGAGCCCGGTGGCGCCCGCGTGGTCTCCGTCTCCTCCCGCGCCCACCACTTCTCCGGGATGCGCTGGGACGACGTCGACTGGCGCGAGGGCTATGACAAGTGGCAGGCGTACGGACAGGCCAAGACGGCGAACGTCCTGTTCGCCGTCCACCTCGACCGGCTCGCCCAGGACCGTGGCGTACGGGCCTTCTCCCTCCACCCCGGCGGCATCATCACACCGCTCCAGCGGCACCTCCCCAAGGAGGAGATGGTCGAGCGCGGCTGGATCGACGAGGCGGGCAACGTACTCAACCCCGAAGGCTTCAAGAGCCCCCAGCAGGGTGCCGCCACCCAGGTGTGGGCCGCGACCTCGCCCCAGCTGGCCGACCTGGGTGGCGTCTACCTGGAGGACTGCGACATCGCCGATCCCGCCCCGTCCGACGGCGGGACCACCGGAGTCAAGCCGTGGGCGACCGACCCGGACCAGGCGGCACGCTTGTGGGAGCTGTCGGCGCAGCGCACGGGGATCGACGCGTTCGGCGGCTAGGGTCTTTCGTTTGGATCACGCCGGAGGCGCGGGGCCGGGCGCGGCCTCCTCCGCCTTGCCCCGAAGCGTGGTGGTTCGCGCGTGACCTTGGGTACTCGGTCTGTTCCCCCAGCGGAGCTGCCGAGAGGAGCCGAAGGTGAGCAGCGAAACGGGCATGAGGATCGTCGTCACGGGCGCCACCGGCAACGTCGGCACCAGTGTGGTGCGCCGGCTCTCGGAGGACCTGGGGGTGGGGTCCGTGCTGGGCCTGGCCCGGCGGATCCCGGACTGGGCGCCGCCCAAGACCGAGTGGGCCGCGGTCGACCTGTCCTCCGAGCAGGCCGACCAGGCCGAGTACTTCGAGGGAGCCGACGCGGTGATCCATCTGGCGTGGGCGTTCCAGCCGACGCACGATCCCGCACGAACCTGGCGCACCAATGTCCTGGGCAGCATCAGGGTGTTCGAGGCGGTGGCGTCGGCGCAGGTGCCCACGCTGGTGCACGCGTCGTCCGTGGGCGCGTACTCGCCGGGGCCGAAGGACCACGCCGTGGACGAGTCCTGGCCGACGCACGGCTGGCCGGACGCCGCCTACTGCCGTGAGAAGGCCTATCTGGAGCGGGCGCTGGACACGTTCGAGCGCGACCACCCCACGACCCGGGTGGTGCGGATGCGGCCGGCGTTCCTCTTCAAGCGGGAGTCGGCGAGCGAGCAGCGCCGTATTTTCGGCGGCCGCTTCCTGCCGGGGCCGCTGGCCAGGCCGGAGATGCTGCGCTTCCTGCCCGACATCCCGGGGCTGCGGGTCCAGGCCCTGCACACCGACGACGCGGCCGAGGCGTACCGGCTCGCCGTGACCTCCGAGGTCCGCGGCGCCTTCAACCTGGCGGCCGATCCGCCGGTCGACGCGGCGCTGCTGGGCGAGATGTTCGGCGCCCGTCCGGTCCGCGTTCCGCGTACGGCGGCCCGCTCGGCGATCGCCGCCGCGTGGGGGCTGCACATGCTGCCGGCCTCCCCGCACCTCTTCGACGCGGTGCTCAGGCTCCCGCTGATGGACGCCACGCGCGCGCGTACCGAACTCGGCTGGCACCCGCAGCACACCGCGACGGAGGTCCTGGAGGAGTTCCTGCTGGGCCTCCAGCGGGGCGAGGGGGCGGAGACGGCGCCGATGCAGGGCCGCAAGGTGGGCTGAGAGCCGAAAAGGGGGGCGGGCGGAAGACCGCGCGCCCCCCTTCTTGGCCGTACGGCCTCACGCCGGCGGTTCGTCCGGTACGGGATGCTCGGGGTGGACGGTGGCTCCCTGCGGGGTGCCCTGCCGGCCCGTGCCCGCCTCGTCCGTGTCCGGCACGTCCTCGGCGGAGCCGTCCTGCTCCTCGGCGTCGGCCTCCGCGCGGACGGTGTCGCCCTCCCAGGGGTCCTCGCCGTCGCGTGCCTGCTGGTCCGGCAGGTCCCGCGGTACGGGCCCGTCGCTCTGACCCGCTCCTTCGACGCGATGCTCGGTCATGGCGTACTCCTTCCCGTCATCCGGGTTCCCGTCGTCGAAAGACACGCGAGTACCTTCACCGCGACCTGCGAAACCTCAGTGCGGGACGCGCTCCTGGAGGGCCCATGTGCGGGGTCGGTCGCGCCTTAGGGGACGGTCGAGCCGTTCTCGATCTCCGTCAGCGCCGCGACTAGTTCGGGCGCGACCGCCTTCTGGACCCAGGCGGCGTGGTCCTCGCCGGTCGCACGCGGGATGGTCTCGGTGATCATGATGAGGTAGAGGTACGCGCGGTAGAGGGCGAGCCGCAGCCGTGCGGGCCGGTCGAACTCGGCGTGGCCGCCGGCCTCCCGGTAGCCCGCGAGGAACGCCTCGTCCTCGGTGATGTCCCCGAGCAGGGCCAGGGAGACGAAGTCGGCCAGTGGGTCGCCCCAGAACATGCGCTCCCCGTCGATGAGCCCGCCGATGCGGGCCTCGCCGGCCGTGCGGTCGACCAGGATGTTGCCCTGCCACAGGTCGAAGTGGACGAGGCGGGGGACGGTGACCTCGTCGAGGGCGTCATGGGCGGCCGCGGCGGTACGGGCCACCTCTTCGGCGGGGAGGGGCAGCGGGGCGCCGTAGTGGCGGGCGTCGTCGAGGACGGCGTCGAACATCGTGGTGAACGCGGTCCGCCAGTCGGGGGCGAGCGGCCCGAGGGCGCCGGAGGGATAGCCGAAGGCGGGCCCGGTCACCGTGTGCAGCCGGGCCACCTGTCGCCCCAACTCGCCGCGCAGGGCGATCTGTTCGGCTTCCGTGAGCGAGTCGTCCCAGGGGGCGCCCGGCATCGGCGTCATCAGCAGGTGCTGTCCGTCGAGGGCCACCACGCGCGGCGCCGGGACATCCGCGCGGGCGGCCCCGCGGTAGAACTCCGCCTCGGAGACGAGCAGTCGGTTCTCGTGCCGCAGGCCCGCCGCGGTGGGCGCGGTCTTCAGCACGTAGCGGCTGCCGTCGGTGAGGCGGAGCTCGTCGACGGCGTTGTACGTTCCGCCGCCGAGCGGCGCCAGGTGGGCGAGGCGGTCGGGGTCGAGGCCCGCTTCCGCGAGGATCTGCCGGGCCCGCTCCCAGGAGTCCGCCATCGTACGCCCACCTTCCTCTAGGGTCTTTCGTTTGTATCAGGCCGGATCAGGGAGCGGGGTCCGGTGCCGTGCGTCGCAAGGCGGAGGAGGGCGGCAGGGCGCAGCCCTGCCGACCGACGACAACGCGGCGAGGCGCGGTGCCGGGGCCCGCGAGCCCGGCATGATCCAAACGAGAGGCCCTAGGTCAGCCCGCTTCTCGCTCAGCCCGCCACGTACACGTCCTCGACGTAACGCCCGGCCGCGATCAGTCCGTCGAGCCACTGCTCGGCGTCCGCCGCGTCGGCGTTCGGCGTGCGGTCCCGGTACAGCGTACGGAACGCCTCCCGCACGCCGGGGGCCATCCGAGAACCGTCGCCGCAGACGTACACGTGGGCACCGGCGTCCAGCAGCTCCCAGACCTCGTCGGCCTCGGCGGCTATCCGGTGTTGTACGAAGGTCACCTCCCCCTGCGGGGCGGCACTGAAGGCCGGGCGCAGGGAGACCGCCCCGGCGGCCTCGGCGGCGCGCAGCTCCTCGGCGTGCAGGAAGTCGGCGTCGGGCGCGTCGCAGCCGAAGTAGCAGAGGGCTGGGGCGAGTTCGGTGCCCGTCGCGAGGGCCGCCGTACGGTCGGCGACGGCACCGCGGAACGGGGCGAGGCCGGTGCCGGCGGCCACCATGACCACCGGTGCGCCGGCGTCGATCCGGAAGGCCTCGCGGCACGGCTGGACGCGGGCGTGGACGGTGTCGCCGGGCTCGACGTCCACGAGGTGACCGGAGCCGGTGCCCGTGTAGACGCCCTTGCCCGAGCGGGCGGGGGCCTGGAGCAGCGACACCATCAGGTCCGCGTGGCCGGGATCGACCGCGGGCGAGGAGGAGATCGAGTAGTGGCGGGGGCGCAGCGGGGTGAGCAGGTCGAGCAGCTGCGGCCAGTCCAGGACGCCACGCAGGGCTGGGAAGTCCTCGATCACCTCGACGAGGGTGCGCGGGTCGTCGGTGAGTGCGGCGAGGGCCATGCGCTCCGGAGGGCAGGGGTTGGCGGCGGAGAGCACGGCGAGCTGGGCCGCGGTCGGAGGCTCCTGCAACTCGACGTGGTGGGCCAGCAGCTGACGTACCGTCAAGGACCGGTCCAGGGCGAGGCCGTCGCGGCGCGGGCGGGTTGGCCGGACGTCCAGGACGGTGTCGAGGTCGACGCCGAGCGCGGTCGCGGCGCGCTCGACGAGGGCCGGGGCGTTGACGGGCAGGACGGTGAGGTGGTCGGCGGTGCGGTAGGTGGTGCCCTCGGGCAGGGCGACGCGGACGAAGCGCTTGCGGCGCGGGTACCCGGGGGCGGTGAGGTCGTAGGCCTCGGTGACCGTCATCGGGACGAGCCCGTGCCGGTCGGCGAGGGCGTCGAGCGGGCCGCCGGTGAGCGTGCGGACCTCGTAGGCGGCCGTGGGCTCGTCGCCGGGGGCGGTGGCGTCCGGGTCGCCGTACCGCTCGAGGAGGGCGGTGCGCATCCGTGCCGTGAACGCGCGGACCGCGCCGGTCAGGTCGCCGGAGGCGTCGGCGGCGGTGCGGTCGGTGATGCGGGTGGCGCCGAGTTCGGCGAGGCGTTCGTCGAGGCGGGTCGGGACGTGCTGGTAGGTGGCGGCCCAGTTGCGGTCGCCGACACCGAGGACGGCGTACGTCACCCCGGACAGGTCGTGGGTGCCCTCGAGCCAGGCCGCGAAGGCGGTGGCGTCGTCGGTGGGGCGGCCGTTGTAGGAGGCTGCGGTGATGAACACCGGGCGGTCGGTGGGCAGGCCGCCGGCGAAGTCGTCGAGGGCGGCGACCTGGGTCTCGCAGTCGATCTCAGCGGCCTCGTCGGCGAGTTGGGCGGCGAACTCGCGGCAGGTGCCGTAGTTGCTGCCGTGCAGGAAGAGGGCGCCGGTGCCGGTGCGGACACGGGTGGGCAGGCCGGCCGTGTCGACCGACTCGCCGGCCGGGACCTGGACGGCTCCCGGGAGCGGTGTGTGGGCGCGGTCGGCCGCGGTGCGCGGCATGAGGGTCAGGGTGAAGCCCTCGGGCTTGAGGGTGAGGGTCTCCTTGACCGTGAGCCGGTAGTCGGCGTGGTCACTGGGCCGGTAGCGGTGGACGAGCATCGCGAGCAGCATGGTCGCCTCGTGCAGTGCGAACTGCCGCCCGATGCAGGCGCGTTCACCGGTGCCGAACGGCTTGAAGGCGTGTGCGGAGCGGGCCGCCTCCGCCTCGGGTGTGAAGCGGGCGGGGTCGAACAGCTCGGGGTTGTCACCCCACGCCGGCTGCCGGTGCAGCATCGGCGCGAGTACGGTGACGGCCTGCCCGGCCTTCAGCGGGACCCGCCCGCCGAGGAGGGTGTCCTCGACGGCGTGGCGGCTGAAGGCGGCGGCCGTCGGCCACAGCCGCAGCGCCTCGTTGAGGACCTGGCGGGTGTAGGTGAGCCGGCCGACCTCGTCGTAGGTCGGCTCGGGGTCGGTGTCGCCCCACATCGCGTCGACCTCGCGTTGGACGAGCCGGAGCGCGGTGGGGTGCTTGGCGAGGTAGTACAGCGCGAAGGACATCGCGCCGGAGGTCGTCTCGTGGCCGGCGATCAGGAAGGTGATGACCTGGTTGCGGATGTTGGCGGCGTCCAGCGTGGTGCCGTCGACGGGGTGCGCGGCGCTGAGCATCAGGCCGAGGAGGTCCTCGGCGCCGCTCTGGTCGGTGCCGGCCCGGGCGGCGATGACGTCGTCGACGACCCCGGCGAGGTAGTCGGAGTCCGCGCGGAAGGCCGCGTCGGCCGCCGAGCAGTCCTGGCCCGGGACGCGGGCGAGGCGGGTCATGGCCCACTCCAGGCAGCGGACCATCGACTCGACGAAGGGGTGGGGTTCGTCGCGTTCGAAGGAGCCGAAGTCGTAGTCGAAACCGGCGAGCCCGATGGTGTCGAGGGTCATCCGGGTCATGTCGTCGGGGACGTTCACCGGCTGCCCGGCGCGGGCGGCGCGGTCCCAGGAGTCGATGAGCCGGCGGGCCACCCTCAGCATCACGGGGTGGTAGGTGCGCATCGAGCCGAGCGCGAAGGCGGGCATGAGAATGTCGTGCGCCTTGGCCCAGTTGGGCTCGTCGTTGTACGCGGTGAACAGGCCGTCGGAGGTGAACGCGCGGACGTTCTCCAGGGCGGGCCCGACGTGCTTGGCGAACCGCCGCTCGTCGGCGAGTTCGCTCACCAGGTCGAGGTCGGCCACGAACAGGGCGTCCCGCCCGTGCAGTCGCCGCACGAGCACCGGGCCGTGCTCGCGCATCAGGTCCATGAGCTGCTGGATCGGTGTGTGGCCGGGGCCGGTGGCGGAGATGTCGACGACGGGAACGCCGGGGACGGCGCCCGTGGTCTCGGGGTGCACTGCGGTGGGGGGCATGGCGCGACAACTGCCTTTCGCGGTACGGAAGTACTGCCATCAAGCGTGATCCACTCGGTGGGGCACCCCGGGGCCCCGGCACTACACGATCGTGCAGTCAAGAACGGGCAAGGGGACTTGCGCACTCCGCTTCGATGCGCAAGCCACCGGCCTGCCCTGCGCATGACACCGGTCTACCCTGGCGCGATGACCACCTCGAACGTGCTGTCGATCGCACTGGACGACACCGGGGACCCACCACTGCGGCCGCTTCCCGGGAGAGCGGCCGAGCTGCTGGTCCGGCTGGACGCTCCCCCACGCCTCGTGGCTCACCTGCGGGCCGTCCACGACGTCGCCGCGCAGCTCGTCGACTGGGTGGAACGACGCTGTCCCGCGCTGGGCGTGGGCCGCGAGGCGGTGCTCTTCGGCGCCGCCACGCACGACGTGGGCAAGACCCTGCACCCGGCGGAGCTCTCCGGCCCCGGTTCGGCGCACGAGGAGGCGGGCCGGGACCTCCTGCTGGCGCACGGCGTGTCGCCGGAGCTGGCCCGCTTCGCCGCGGGCCACGCCTCCTGGGACGCGCCGGGCACCGGTGTGGACGACCTGCTGGTGAGCCTCGCCGACAAGGCCTGGAAGAACAGGCGCGTCACCGATCTGGAGGACCTGGTGGTGGCGGAGCTCTCCCGCGCCGGGGGCCGGCCGGTCTGGGAGGAGTTCATGGCGCTGGACGAGTTCCTGACCGAGGTCGGGGAGGGGGCCGACCGCAGGCTGGCCTACCAGAACGCCCATCCCGTTCATGGGTGATGATGGGCGGCGGGAGGTGCCGGTGGAAGCGGGGCGGTCGCAGGCCGTGGTCTGGCGCAATCGTGCGCTGATGCTGTTCGACCGGGTCGCGGTGCCGGTCGCGGTGTGCGACGTGTACGGCGCGGTCCTGCTCGCCAATCCGGCGATGGCCGCGGAGTGCGGTACGAGTCCGGGGCGGCTGCGCGGCCGGGAGGTGCTGGAGCTGTTCCGCCCGCAGGAGGCGACGCAGGTGGAGCGGATCGCGCAGGCGCTGCGGCTGCGGCACCGGTCGCGCTACCAGGTGTCGGTGGTCTGGCGGGCGTCCGACGGCCGGGAGCGGTACGGGGAGCTGACGGCGGACCCGGTGAGCGACACCGTGGAGGAGACACCCACCCTGCTGGTCATGCTGCGCGTCCAGGGTGACCGCGAGCCCCGTCCCGAGGAGCCGGCGGAGAAGGTCACGCCGGTCGAGGCGACCATCCTCGCGCTGCTCGCCGGGGGCGCGACGACGGCCCGCGCCGCCCGCGAGACCGGCCTCACCGCGGACGGCGTGACGTACCACCTGCGGCGCCTGTCGGCGCGCTGGGGCGCCGCCAACCGTACGGAGCTGGTCGCCCGCGCCTACGCGCTCGGGGTTCTGGCGACGGGGGTGTGGCCGCCCTCCCCCGCCGCGGCCGAGTAGGCGGTGCCCGCGCCGTCCGGGGCCTCGAAGCGGGCCAGGGTGTGCCATCCCGGCTTGGGGTCCTGGGTCCCGTTCGGTCCGTTGCGGGCGGCGTCCCCGCCTCGACGCGGTGTCAGGACCCCGAGCCCACGGTGAGCGGTCGCCGTCTCGACCACCGGACGATCGCACATGCGGCGAGCACACCGAGGAGGAAGCAGCGCGCTCGCGTTCCGCCGGCAGCGGTTCGGGTGAGCCTCACTGTCTCGTCGGCTGTCGCGGTAGAGCGATGAACGGCGACCTGCACGGGCGGTGAAGGAGCGTTGGCCTCCAGCGACAGCTCCCGGCTGATCCGTTGCCAGACACGCTCCGGCGGCGCGGTCGGCAGATCCACCGCATCCGCAGCGCGTGCGGCGGCCACCACGCGGGTCATCATCCTCAGTTCGTCCCGGCAGCGGGTGCATACCTCCGTGTGCCGCAGGGCGGTGACGTCATCGGCGCTCGGAGCAGCGTTTCCCAGCGCCAGTTCCATCAGGTGCGCGGGCTCGACGTGAGGCACCGTACCCTCCCGTTCCTTCGAGGTTGCCGTCAGGTCCCGACCGGCTCCGCCGTGACGACGGGACCGGGAAGCCTCCCTGCTCGGGGGCGGACGCGGATGCGCAGGTGATCAGCGTGAGGGTAGGGGCGCCCGTCGCCGCGTAAGCCGGAGACGGAGGCCGGCGGGCTCGGACGGGGGCGAGGCCGGGCCCGACGGCGGGCTCGGCAGGGCGAGGACGGCTGCCGGAGCGGCAGCCGTCCTCGTCGGCCCGGTCAGGTCGGACGGTGTCAGGCACGTCGGCCCGCGTGGACGGCGTTGTCCTTGGAGTCCATGCCGCTGAACGTCTGGGTCTGCAGTGCCAGGTTCTGGTCCTCGGCGCTGCCCCAGGCGTAGACGACGTTGTTCGTCCCTTCCTTGAGGCTCAGGTCGGCCGGGCCGATGGCCACGGTCTTCGTACCGGCGAGCACGACATCGGCGCTCACGGTGCCCGCGTCGACTTCGGTGGTGTCCTGTTTCGGGTTCTGCAGTCCGGTGAAGACCGGCTGTCCGCCCGCTCGGACGTCGACGGCGGGCGCGGCGGCGACATGACACACCGTCAATCGCGCCTTGCCCGCGTCGACCTGCGAGACGTCGTTGACGAAGGCCGTCAGCTGGGGTTCACCGGCAGCGGAGAGATGGGCGGCGACCGTGGCGTTCGCACCCTCGGGCACCTTGATCTCCTTCTCGAGCGTCGGCGTGCCGTCGGGGCCCCGGCCCGGTTCGAAGATCTGGATGTTGTAGGTCCCGGCGGCGAGGGCCTGCGGGTCGGTCACCGTGCCGGGCTTGAAGTCGCCGAGCAGTTCGTCACCGTTGGCGTAGACGTCGACGGTCATCCCGGGAATGCCGTGGAAGACGGACACCATGGCCTTGTCGCGCTGGTCGGCGGCAGCCGCCGCGGTGGGCATGGTGGTACCGAGGGCGAGGGCACAGGCGCCGGCCAGGGCGGCGACCGCGAGGGGGGTCCGGTAGTTCATGGGGGTGATCCCTTCGAATGGAGTCCGAGCACGTTGCGGTGTGTCGGTCCTGTTTCAGGCGTGGGCACCGCAGTGGATGCGCGGGCGACGCCTTCTCGTCGGCCTGCCGGTACGTCGACCGCTGGAGTACCGCCCTGTTCGATCACCGTGCGCAACCGGTGCAGGCCACGGCGGGCATGACTCTTCACGGTGCCCAGGGGCATTCCGATGCGTTCCGCGATCTGGGTCTGGGTCAGGTCCTCGTAGAAGGCCATGCACAGCACCTCGCGTTGGGGGCGCGGCAGTCGTGACAACTCGTCGACCAGGAGTACCCGGTCCAGGATGTCGTCCGGTGCCTCCTCGCCGAGCCGGGAGGTGTCGGTGTCGTGGACGGCCGAGTCGATCAGCGCCAGACGCCGGCTCCTGGCCGCCAGCGCGTCGACGATCTTGCGGCGCGTGATGCCGACCAGCCAGGCGCCGAGCGCGCCCCGCTCCGGGCTGAAGCCGTCCCTCCCCCGCCAGGCGCCGATGAACACCTGCTGCGTGACGTCCTCCGCCTCGTGGTCGTCACCGAGCGAGCGGGTGGCCATGGTGTGGACGAGCGAGCCCCAACGCCGGTAGATCTCCGCGAACGCTTCCTCGTCGGCGGCCCGCAGGCCACGGGCCAGTTCTTCCTCGTACCACGTTTCTTCCACGGGCGGGGTGAGGGCGGTGGTGGATCGCGTGTGGGTGCTCATGGCCTGTTTCCTCCTGCCGTGCGCCGTGTGCGGGGACGGAAGGCCGTCTGCTGAACCCCACCGGTCGCCGTGCCGGGCCGTGTGACTACAGATCTCAGGGTCGGACGCACAAACGACGCATGCAACACGCGTCGTTTGTGCGTCGTACGGTGGAGTCATGGGCATGAGCGGAGGCGACAGTGACGGCCGGGGGCACGCGGACGTACGACCCGCCGGAGGGCTGACCACCGGCGAGGTGGCCAGGCGTCTCGGGGTGGCACCCACCACGGTCCGTACGTGGGACCGCCGCTACGGCCTCGGCCCCGAAGCGCACACCGGTGGCCGCCACCGCCGCTGGACCGCCGCGGACGTGGCACGGCTGGAGCGGATGTGCGCCCTGACGGCGACCGGGATGCCACCCGCCGAGGCCGCGCGCGTGGCGCGCGGCGACGCGCCGCCGGACGCTGCCCCTCTGCGGCGGGCCGCCGCCCCGTCACCGGGCCCGCGGACCCGCGGGCGCAGCCGGGCCGGCAGCGGCCTGCGGCTCGGTGACGTGCGTCAGGAGTGCAAGGGGGTCGCCCGTGCCGCCCTGCGCCTGGACGCCGCCACTCTGGACGAGCTGCTGACGGCCGCGATCGCCGAGCACGGCCTGGTCGCAGCCTGGACCGAGGTGATCACGCCGACGCTCCAGGCGGTCGGCCGCAAGTGGGAGAACTCCGGCGAGCAGTACGTCGAGGTCGAGCACTTCCTGTCCTGGCACGTCTCAGGTGCGCTGCGGCGCAGCGCGCCTCCCGTGGTCGCCGACCGCCCCGGCGCCACGACGGTGCTCGCCTGCGTGCCGGGGGAGAACCACACACTGCCGTTGGAGGTACTGGCCGCCGCACTGGCCGAGCGTGAGATCCCGGTACGCATGTTCGGTGGCGCCCTGCCCGTGGAGTCGCTCGTCTCGGCCGTGCGCAGGACAGGGCCGGCCGCGGTAGGACTGTGGGCGCAGTCCCGTACCACCGCCAGCCGGCCCCTGGCCCAGCACGTGGCCGCGATGGAGTGGGGGGTGCGCGGCGCCCGCCGGAAGCCGGTGGTGCTGACGCTCGGACCCGGCTGGGCCGGGCGGACGGTGCCCGGTCTGCCGCGTCCGTCGGGGCTGGCGGAGGCCATCAGGGTCCTGGAGTCGGTCGTGGCGGGGTGACGCGCCGCCGTCCCGGGGCACGGTGCCGTGGTGTCGCGCCCGAATCGGCCGACGGCACGCGATCCACCGGACGGACGGCCCCGGCACAGGGCGACCCGCCGAACCAGGCAGCCTGGCACCGGCTCTGAAGAGCGTCACCGGCCTCCGTCTGCTCAACTCCGGCGGGCTTTGACGGTGAAGGGGGCGTTGCGCGGGAGGAGACCTGGTGGGCCGACCGCGAGGGACGCACCTGGCGGGTGGACAAGAACGGCAAGGCGTACGAGTGGGAGAACCATGCCAGGTGGCGCGTGGGCGACCGGCGTCCGACCTGGCCCGATCTCGACAAGCTGCCCACTGATGCGGATGCGCTGACCGCCCTCTTCCCGAAGGACGCGGAGAAGGCGTCCGCATCCCAGCCTGTTGAGGCAACGGCCCCGGCGCAGGCGCGCCGGGGCCGTTCGAAGCGCCGGAGGCGACCTCCCGGATATTCGTTGGCTCCCCCTCACGAGGCTATTTACCCTAGGTCGAAACCTAGTACCCCTAGGTTTCGAAAGATCGCCGCACCAGGAGGCACTCCATGAGGTCACTCACCGAGCAGGACATCCGCAATTCTTTCATCAACTGCTCCAAGGGCGAGGCCAAACGCCTGGCGGTCCCCCGTGATCTCGACCAACGCCCCTGGGACGACCTGGACTTCCTCGGCTGGCGTGATCCGGGCGCACCCGACCGCAGTTATCTGGTCACCGAACGGCAGGGCGAACTCGTCGGCGTGACCCTCCGCTTCCCGCCCTCGCAGCGCGGCTTCCTGCACCGCAGCATGTGCTCCCTGTGTCTGACCACCCACCCGGGCGGCGGCGTCTCGTTGATGACCGCCCGCAAGGCGGGCCCGGCCGGCCGCGAGGGCAACTCCGTCGGCCTGTACATGTGCACCGACCTGGCCTGCTCCCTCTACGTACGCGGCAAGAAGTCCCCGGAGTCCGGGAGCCGCTTCGAGGAGAGCCTCACCCTGGAGGAACAGATCACCCGCACCACGGGCAACCTGTCCTCCTTCCTCGACAAGCTCTACGTCTGATCCGGGTTACGGCCGAGCCGGGCCCCTCACCGGTCCCGCAGCCGCGCCGCCTCCACCCGGTGCAGGTGGATCAGGATGTCGTGGGTGCGGGCGAGGGCGATGTCGTACTCCCGGTCCGGGAAGGACGTGCCGATGCTGCGGGTCGGTCGGGCCCGCTCCAGCCAGTCGCGGGCGGGTGCCGGCACGGTCCGCAGGTCGACGACGTAGTCCCGCAGGCCGACGCGGTCGAGCGTGTGCTCGTTGAGGCCGGCTCCTGCCGCGCCCACGGTGAAGCGCCGCACCTCGCCGTCCGGCCCGGTCGCGTTGAACGAGCCCCCGTCGAAGGTGAAGCCCACGCTCACGTAAGCGTCCCCCAGCCGCTCCCGCAGGAACGCGCCCTGCATCCTGGGGTAGTTGGCCGGGTCGGGGGTCTCGTAGCCGAGGTGGGCGTTGTGCGCCGACAGCAGCACCTTGGTGCCCGTGTGCTCCTGCCACCAGGCCGCGTTGTCCGCCATGGCCTGGTCGCGACAGCCCATGGCGGCCGCATGCTGGGTCTCGTCGTCGAAGGCGTAGAAGCGCGCGACCTGGTCGATCACCGTCGCGTGCTGCACCGCCCAGTCGTACGCCGTCCCCCGCCCGGCCTGCTCCCGCAGCAGCTCCAGGGCCTGACCGGTCCGGGTGGCCATCTCCTGGCGTTCGGCGAGCGGCCGGTTCGTGTACTGCTCCATGTACGCGCCGGTCGACACGGTCGGCCGCAGGCCGCGGTACAGCTCGGTGAAACGGGCCAGCAGGTCGGGGTGGGCGCGGGCCACGTACGCGGTGACCTTGTCGTACAGCTCCGGTCCCGCCCAGCCCAGGTCGTCGCCCATGAAGCGGACGGGGTCGTTGGGGTGCCGCTGGTTGTAGGCGCGCATCCACTCGACGAGCGCCAGGTAGTCGGTGTTGTTCCACCAGAGGTAGGCGGCCTGGAACTCCTCCCGCATGAGGGTGCGCGGGTCCCCCTTCCCGTACAGGACGTAGTCGTTGAGGCGCAGGCCGGTGCTCCAGCTGCCCTCCAGGCCGAAGGTGCGGAAGCCCTTCTCCTCGACGAGGTGGCGGAAGACGCGGTGCTTCACGGCGAAGAAGTCGTGCGAGCTGTGTGTGGCCTCGCCGACGCCGACGACCTTCGCGTCGCCGATCATCCGGTCGAGGGCGCGCAGGTCGCCGCTGTCGCCGCCGGGTTCAACGGTGCGTAAGGGGCGGGCCGCGCGGTCGAGGGCGGCGACGACACCGCTCTCGGTGGTCGGGGTGGCGGAGGCGGTCTGCGGCACGGTCAGCGCCGCGCCGGTGAGGCCGGCGAGCAGAGTCAGGACGAGTCCTGTCCGGTGCGGTTTCATGGTCCCAGGCTCGCGTCCCGCACCGGCGTCGCCCATCCGGCCCACCTCCGCGTCCGGCTGGGGAAAACCACTGGTCGAGACGGAGGTTGTCCATACCCCGCAGACAGTTACAGTCCCCTCGAGCACGTTCGGTGCGCCTCAGGAAGGGGAACAGGCCAAAGGATGCAAGACGTACGTGAGTGGCCCTCGTTCCTCGTGGGGTTGGTGAAGCGACACCGGGACCCCGTGGTCGTCCAGACGCTGCGGTCGGCCGGCGCCGCCACGATCGCCTATGTCATCGCGCTGCGCCTCAGCCCCGAGGCCGCACCGCTGACCGCGCCCCTGACCGCGCTGCTGGTCGTCCAGGTCACGCTGTACGCCACGCTCACCAACGGCATCCGCCGGGTGAACGCCGTGGTGGCGGGTGTGCTGGTCGCCATCGCCTTCAGCCTGCTGGTGGGTCTGACCTGGTGGAGCCTCGCCCTGCTGATCGTGGCCGCGCTGATGGTCGGACGGCTGGTGCGGGTCGACGAGTACGTGCCCGAGGTGGCGATCAGCGCCATGCTGGTGCTCGGCGTGACCACCGTCGGGGACACGGCCTGGGCCCGGGTGGTGGAAACGCTGATCGGCGCGGTCGTCGGGCTGGCGTTCAACCTGTTTCTCGCTCCTCCGGTGTGGGTGGGCGAGGCAGGTGAGTCGATCGAGGGACTGGCGCGCCGGGTGCGCCAGTTGATGCTGCGCGTCGGCGAGCAGGCGGCAGGCCGTACGCCCGTGGAGGAGGCGGCCGCGCGGCTGCACGAGGCGCGCCGGCTCGATCACGAGATCATCGAGGTGGACGCGGCCCTGAAACAGGCCGAGGACAGCCTGCGGCTCAACCCGCGGGTACGGGAGGGCCTGCTGCACCGGGTGGTGCTGCGCACCGGTCTGGACACGCTGGAGATCTGCACGGTGGTCCTGCGCGTACTGGCACGCACCCTCACCGACCTGGCCAAGGCCCGCGAGCCCGAACCGCTGTTCGCGTCGGAGACGGGCGCCGCGGTGGAGCAGTTGCTGTCCGAGATCGCCGACGCCGTGGTCAGCTTCGCGGTGCTGGTGACCACCCACCTCAGCGAGAGCGCCGAGTCGGCGGAGGCGCGGCTGACCGCGGAGCTGCGCACGGCCGCGGGCACGCGCGACAAGCTGGCCCTGCTGCTGCGCGAGGAGTCCGAACGCGAGGACCGGCACTGGCAGCTGCTCGGCGCCGTCCTGACGGAGGTGAACCGGATCCTCGACGAGCTCGACACCGAGCACCGCTCGCGCCGTCTGCTGGAGGAACTGGACCGTGTGTCGCGGGAACAGCGCGAACGGATGCCGCGCCTGACCCGGCTGCGCGAGCGCCTGGGCGTTCAGGAGCAGCTGTGGCGGAACCGTACGGGGATCTGAGGGCGTTCTTTGTGCAGGAGCGCCGCGGGACGGGGCCGGCGCGGGAACGAGGGGGAGCGGGCCGATGGCCGACACGACGGTACGCATCGACGGGAACACCCTGCGGCTGCCGGGCGGGGTGGCGGTGCGGTTCGTGCGCACCCTGCGCCTGCCGGAGACGGGCACGCATCCGCTGCCACCGGGGCTCGGTGAGTTCCCGGTCCGCCGGGTCTGCGACTATCCGGACACCGTGCCGGAGCAGTGGCGGGCCCGCGGGGGCGTGATGCTCCCGGTGTATCTGCGCGAGGCGATGTGGCTGAGCTTCACGGGCACGAGCGAGCCCGCCGCGCTCCAGGTCGGGGTGGGCAAGGTGTGCGCGGTCTCGGGCAAGCCGTGGAGCGACCGGCTCTCCCGGCATCCCCAGAATTACGTGGTGCTGCCCCGCCAGCCCTGGCTGGACGGCATCAACTCGGGCAAGGGCACGGTCCGCCAGTTCGTGGCGGTGCCGCTGGGCCTGGGCGCGACGGTGGAGGGCCAGGTCACGGGCGAGGAGGTCTGGGGCGGCGTACAGCTGCAGTCCTTCCCGCTGAGGGACGAGGCGCTGGCCGTGTGGCGCGAGGAGGAGCGACGCCGGGCGCAACAGCGCTCCCTGACCGCGACCGGCGGCTATGGGGCCGCCATGCCCATGGCCGCCCCCATGGCACCGGGCGCGGTCCCCGCGGCAGCCCCGAGGGCACCGGGGGCGGCCGCTCCGACGGGTCGGCCCCGGGCCGCCGCGGCCATGGGGCTCGGGGTCGGCGGGTCGATGCGCCAGGAGGTCCACCGTGACGAGCGGCCGCCGTCGGACTGGGCCGAGCGGCCCGCCGGGCGGGTCTTCGTGCACCTGGTGACGCCTCCGGAGTGGCGCCGCATCACCGGCGAGGCTCCCCCGCCGTCGCCGGTGGACCGCGCGGCCTACACGCGTGCGGGTCTGCCCTGGTACGACTACTACGACGCGGACGCCGAGGATCTCGCCCCCACCGACACGCTCGGAGCCGTCAAGCCGGTCGGCGACTGGCTCGGCGACGACCTCGACGCCTGGCAGGCCCCCGCGCCCTCCCAGGTGCAGCACCTCAAGGGCGAGCCGGTCGAGGACGGCGACTGGTAGCCGCCGCGCGCGTCGCGCCCCCGCCCCACACCGCGCCTCTTTTGCATCGACCGGGTGATCCAGGCGAAGGTGGCTGTGACGACCGGGGCAACCGAAGACCTGAGGTGCGGACATGGGCAGTGGTACGGAAGCGTCGCACGGAGGCTGGAGCAGGCGGCGTTTCGTGGCCGCCCTCGGCGGGGCGGCGGCACTTCCGGCACTGCCCGCCTGCGGGAGCTCCTCGGACACCGCGCAGCCTCAGCAGACCGGCACATCGTCGCGGCCCGAGGACACCGTCCAGCCCTCGCAGTCACCGACCGGCAAGCCCTCCGGCCCGCAACCGCTCTACATCGGCACCTACACCTCGCTCGAGGGCGGCGGCACCGGCATCGGCGTCGCCGCCTACGACCCCGGCACCGGCCGGATCACCGGCGGCGACACCCTCACCGGCGTCGCGGACCCGTCGTATCTCGCGGTGCACCCGAACGGGCGGACGCTGTACGCGGTGAACGAGCGCGAGCAGGGAACGGTGACCGCCGTACGGCTCGCCGACCGGAAGATCCTGGGCAGCCGTCCCACGGGCGGCGCGCACCCCTGTCATCTCTCGGTCCACCCGAGCGGGCGGTGGCTGCTGAGCGCCGACTACGGCTCGGGCAGCGTGGCCGTGCACCCGATCGAGGCGTCGGGCGGCCTCGGCGAGCGCACGGCCGAGGTCACGCACTCCGCCCCCTCCCCCGGGCCGGGCCAGGAGGGCCCGCACGCACACCAGTTCATCACCGGCCCGGACGGCGCTCACGTCCTCGCCGTCGACCTCGGCACGGACACCGTCTACACCTACCGCCTGGACGACAAGGCGGGCACGCTCACCGAGACCGCGCAGGCGCACACCCGGCCGGGGGCCGGTCCGCGCCATCTCACCTTCCATCCCGGCGGCCGGTACGCCTACCTGGCCAACGAGACCGACGACACGCTCGCGGTCTGCTCCTACGACCCCCCGAGCGGCCGCCTGACCATCAGCGAGCCGCAGCCCACCGGGAGCGGGAAGGGCACCAATTACCCGGCGCAGATCCTGGTCACGTCCAACGGCGCGTACGCGTTCCTCGCCAACCGGGGCGACAACAGCATCGCGCGCTACGCGGTGGAGCGGGACGGCGCCCGGCTGCGGCTGCTCGGCACGGTGCCGGTGGAGGGGGACTTCCCGCGGCAGATCGCCTTCTCGCCGGACGGCGGGCTGCTGTTCGCGGCGAACCAGAAGTCGAGCACGGTCAGCGTCTTCCACGTGGACACGGGAAGCGGTGCGCTGCGCCTCGCGGGCAAGCCGTTCGCGTCACCCGTCGCCGTCTGTGCGCTGCCGCTGTAGGGCGCGCGGGCAGGAGGCCGCGCTCGCCTGCGCCAGCAGGGCGTGCACCCGCTCGGTGAGCTGCGCGACGTCGTCGGCGGGCGTGTGGAACGGCAGGCGTACGTCGCCGTGGGCGCGGGCGCGTTCGATGCGCAGCGTCAGCCCGTGCCGGTCCACGGCGAGCGGCTGGACGCGGACGGCGCCGTGCAGGCTGTCGGGTTCGACAAGCCGGGTGAGCCGCTCGACGGCGTCGGAGTGGCAGTCGGCGAGGTGGGTCAGCAGCCCCGCCTCGGCGCCGGCCAGCGGGTCGGGCTCGGCGGCGGCGAACTCGCCCAGGTCGACGACCACCGCGCCGGACGGCTGTTTCAGGACGACGCGGGTGGCCGTGAAGGCGAGGTGCTCGTCCGCGGGGGCGAACCAGCCGGCGAGCCAGAGCCGGGCGCGGATCCGGCTGCGCACGGGGACGGGCGCGACGTCGGCGAACTCCAGCACGGCGGACGGCTCGCCGCGCGGCGCGCAGATCGCGGCCGTGAGCAGGGCGCTGTCCTCGGGCACGCGCAGCAACACCTGGCCGTCGCCCGCGACGGTGTGGGCACCGACGAACTCCTCGCGCCCGCCGTCCGCGGTCACCGCGCAGGACCACGCGGTGGCGAGCACCGAACGCGCCCGTTGTGCCGCGCCAGGCGCGGCCGTCCAGCTCTGGCTGTCACGCATCCCAGACCTCCTTAGGTAAGCCTTGCCTAACCTACCGAAGATCGAGGGGTACGCCAACCACCGGCCCCCACCCTTCGAGGGACGTGCACGGGGGTGCACGCTCAGAGGACGCCCAGCAACGCCCGCGCGCACAACTCCCGCACCTGCTCCCGCGACAGGTCCGAGCCGCGCAGCCACTCCAGACAGACCGCGGTGGTGAACGCCAGCCAGCCGCGCACCGCCAGGCGCACGTCGGGGCGCTCCTCGCAGGCCGGGCCGAACTCGGGGTCCGTCGCGAGGGCCGCCAGGATCTGGCGCTCCTGTGCGGCCAGGGCCCGCCGGTACACCCGGCGCACGGTCCGGTCCCCCGCCGCGTCGGCGCGGTGGAAGGCGCGGTAGCCGTGGGCGTGCGTGCGCACGTACTCCAGATAGGTGTCGAGGCCGGCGGTGAGCTGTTCGCGCACCGGGACGCCGGGTACGGGCGCCGTCATCCGCAGCATCCGCCCGCTCTCCCGCTCGACCACCGCCGCGAAGAAGTCCCGCTTGGTCGGGAAGTAGTGGTAGAGCAGCCCGCGGGAGACCCCGGCCATCTCGGCGACCTGCTCGATCCACACGTCGTCGTACGGGCTCTCCGAGAACAGCCGCGCCCCCACCGTCAGCAACTGTTCCCTGCGTTCCGAGGTGCTGAGCCGGCGGCGTGTGCGCGCTCCGTCGTTCGCGGCCATCCCCGCACCTTACTTGACGCCGGTTCAACAACGGGTCGAGACTGATCGCGTTATTGACCTCACGTACAACAGGCAGTCCCACACACACGTCACACGCACGTCCACACGCTCAACCTGCCGCTGACTCAAGGGAGATCGCGTCATGGCGACGACGACGGGGGCCGTACCGACGAAGGGGCCGCGCGGTGCCGCGGCGGGCTGGCCCGAGCTGCACCGCATTCCGCATCCGCCGTACCGACTGCCCTGGGCCGGCGACCTGTTGGGCGTGAGCAGGAAAACCCCCCTGCAGGACAACATCCGCTTCGCCCGCCGCCTGGGCCCGATCTTCCGACGCAAGGGATTCGGCAGGGAGTTCGTGTTCGTGGGCGGTGCCGGGCTCGCCGCCGACCTGGCGGACGAGGCCCGCTTCGCCAAGCACGTCGGCCTCGGCATAGCCAACCTGCGGCCCGTCGCCGGGGACGCGCTCTTCACGGCGTACAACCACGAGCCCAACTGGCAGCTGGCGCACGACGTCCTGGCCCCGGGCTTCAGCCGTGAGGCCATGGCGGCCTACCACCCGATGATGCTGTCCGTGGCCGAGCAGCTCACCGCCCACTGGGACCGCGCGACGGCGGCCGGCCGCTCCGTCGACGTGCCCGGCGACATGACCAAGCTGACCCTGGAGACCATCGCGCGCACCGGGTTCGGGCACGACTTCGGCTCCTTCGAACGCACCCGCCCCCACCCCTTCGTCACCGCGATGGTGGGCACCCTCACCTACGCGCTGCTCCTCGACACCGTGCCGTCACGGCTGTTGCTGCGGCGCGCGGCGCGCCGCAACGAGGCCGACATCGCCTACCTCAACCGCACGGTCGACGGCCTCGTGCGAGCCCGCCGGTCGGCGAGCGGGAGCGGGAACGGCGACCTGCTCGACCGGATGCTGGAGACCGCCCACCCGGAGACCGGGGAGCGGCTGTCGGCGAAGAACGTGCGCCAACAGGTCATCACCTTTCTGATCGCCGGCCACGAGACGACGTCGGGCGCGCTCTCCTTCGCCCTGCACTACCTCTCCCGGCACCCCGACATCGCGGCCCGCGCCCGCGCCGAGGTGGACCGGGTGTGGGGCGACGCAGCCGTACCGGCGTACGACCAGGTGGCCAAGCTGCGGTACGTCCGCCGGGTGCTGGACGAGGCACTGCGCCTGTGGCCGACCGCGCCGGCCTACGCGCGGGAGGCCCTCGAGGACACGGAGCTGGCCGGCGACCATCCGATGCGGCGGGGAGCCTGGGCCCTGGTCCTCATCCCGATGCTGCACCGGGACCCCGCGGTGTGGGGCGCGAACGCCGACCGGTTCGACCCGGACCGCTTCGACGCCCAGGCGGTACGCGCCCGCGCCCCGCACACCTACAAGCCCTTCGGGACCGGGGCACGGGCCTGCATCGGGCGCCAGTTCGCGCTGCACGAGGCCATGCTGGTCCTCGGCATGCTGCTGCGCCGGTACGACCTGGTCCCGGACCCGGCCTACCGGCTCCGGGTGACCGAACGCCTGACGCTGATGCCGGACGGGCTGCGGCTGCGCCTTCAGCGACGGCACCCCGTCACCACCCCGGTGTCCCCCGCCGTGGAGGAGCCGTCGTCAGAGCCCCGCTGTCCAGTGCACGGGAGGGGTGACTGACTCCGGCAGCCGGGTGCCGACGCTCCCCCGGGCCGCGTTGAGCTGCGGCTGGGTGAGGAAGAACGCGCCGGTCAGGTCGGCGTCGGTGAGGTCGGTGTCGCGCAGGTCGGCGCCTATCAGATCGGCGCCACGCAGGTCGGCCCCCGTCAGGTCGGCGGCGATCAGATAGGCGCCCCGCAGGTTGGCTCCGCGCAGGTCGGCGCCCCGGAGGCGGGCGCCCATCAGGTCGGCGCCCCGGCGGTTCTTGCCGCGGCCGCGTGTCCCGGCCCGGGCCAGTTCGCTGGTCCTGAGCAGGAGCACGTTGACCTGCTCGCGGTGGGCACCCACGTCCAGCGCCGCGAGTTCGTCGGGGGTCTGCCGGGTGAGCCGCTCGGTCAGGTCCAGGGCCCGGCGCAGGTCGGGGTGGATCGGGCGGGCGGCGGGCAGGGCGAGGGCCTCGGTGAGGTACCAGAGCAGTTCGTGCAGGTGCCGGACGACCGGGAACACGTCGATCATGCGGCGGGCGTGCTCGCGCGACCCCGTGCGCCAGTCCTGGCCGCCGAAGGTCACCTGCGAGACCTTCTGTCCGGCGCCGAAGCAGTCGTAGACCGTGCAGCCGGTGAACCCCTTCTGACGCAGCTTCGCGTGGATGCCGCACCGGTGGTCGTCCTGCAGGTTGGGGCAGGGGGTGCCCGCGTCCTTGTCGAGGGCGAAGTCCGCGGAGGCGGCGAAGGGAAGAGCCACGCAGCACAGGCCGAAGCACTGCGCGCAGTCGCCGCGCAGCGCGGCCCGGTCGGCTGTTCGATCTGACATGACGGCCAGCTTACGTGCGCCCCGGACCGCCTCCGCCCCTCGGCTACCTGCTGAACAGCTCGAAGGACACCGCCGGCCTCCCGCCGAACCGCTCCCCCGTGGCTTCGCAGTTCCGGGTCAGGAACTGACGGACGTACGTCTCCGGGTCCTCATCGGTCAACGCCTCGATGTACGTGCGGTGTTCGAGCAGGGAGCGCACCGCGCGCTCCAGGCCCGGCGTGGCGTCCACGGCGTGGGTGGGGGAGGCGGATCCGGCGACGGCGACCCACCGCACGCCGTTCCACGGCTCGAGGCCTTGCCCGACGAGCTCCGGGAAGATCCACCGGTTGCCCGCGTCCGCCGCCGCGTCCAGGGTGGCACGGCCCACCGCGACATGGTCGGGGGTGTTCCAGGCGACGCCGCCCCAGGTGTCCCGGTGGTTGAGGGTGATCACCAGCTCGGGGCGGTGCCGGCGGATCGCGGCGGCGATGTCACGGCGCAGGGCGGTGCCGTACTCGACGACACCGTCCCGGTGGTCGAGGAACTCCACCGACGACACCCCGACCACCGCCGCGCTCGCCCGCTGCTCGCGCTCCCGCAGCGGGCCGCACTTCTGCGGCTCCAGCGTGTCGATGCCCGCCTCGCCGCGGGTCGCGAGCACATAGGCGACCTCCCGGCCGCCGTCGGTCCAGGCGGCGATCGCCGCCGAGCAGCCGTACTCGAGGTCGTCCGGATGGGCGACGACGGCGAGGGCGCGCCGCCAGTCGTCCGGCATGGGCTGGAGCTGGGTGTTCGTCGGCTCGGTCATGAGGCCAGCCTGTCAGACCTCGTCGCGGGCCAGGGCCAACAGCCGGTCCAGGACACGCGGGCCGCCCGCGCGGACGCCGTCGTGCTCGAACTCGTCGGTGACCCAGGTGCGCAGGCCGCGGATCGCGCGGGCGGTGTCGAGGGAGTGTGCGGTGTCGACGTACATGTCGTCGTGGTAGACGGCCGCCGCGACCGGTACCTCGTTGGCGGCGAGGCGGGCGCGGTCGTACAGGGGCCGCCAGTCGGTACGGGCGGCGAGCAGCTCGGCGGTCTCGCGCAGGGGGCGCAGCGCGGGGTCGCAGTCGAACATCCAGGGGTGGATCGTCTCGCCGGTGAAGAGCAGCGGTCCGTCGCCCGCGAGGGTCTTCGCCGCGTCGAACTGCGGGAACCCGGCGCGGACGCGTTCGGCCGACCAGGCGGTGGGACGGGCGTCCTGGCCGTAGATCGCCTCGTGGACGAGGGCGTACAAGGGATGGCCCGCGTACGACAGGAGGTTCTGGACCTCTTCCTGGAACGCGTCGGACAGGGCCGGGCCTTGGAGGGTGCGGACGAAGGCGTGTTCCAGGAGGTGGTGCAGCCGGTGGCTGCCCTCGCTGCCGCCGAGGAGGATGCCGAGGGACTGGAAGGCCTCGACGGTGAGGCGGTAGCCGTTCGGGAGGACCACCGGCTCCTGGGCGAGGTGCTCGGCGATGCGCCGCGCGCGTTCGACGTCCTGGGGGTAGCGGGCGTAGTGCGCGGTCACCTTGCGTTCGATGCGCGGGTAGGCGGCGCGGTAGACGTCGTCGGCGTGGGCGTCCAGCGAGGGCAGGCCGCCGGTGACGATCGCGGCGCTCAGGCCCTCGGGGGCCGTGGAGAGGTAGTTCACCGTGCAGAAGCCGCCGAAGCTCTGCCCGAGGACGGTCCAGGGGGCGCCGCCGGTGACGGTGGGGCGGATCGTCTCGCAGTCGCGGACGATGGCGTCGGCGCGGAAGTGCGCGAGGTAGTCGGCCTGTTCGGCGGGGCCGCCGCGCAGCGGGAGTGTCTGGCGGTTGGCCGGGGTGGAGTGGCCGGTGCCGCGCTGGTCGAGGAGGAGGACGCGGTACTCCTCCAGGGCGCGGGCGAGCCACGCCTGCTTGCCGACGAAGCGCTGGGCGCCGAAGCCGGGGCCGCCCTGGAGGTAGACCAGCCACGGCAGGTCGCGGTGCGCCTTGTCGCTCGCGACGACCTCACGGGCGTAGAGCTCGATCGTCTCCCCGTCCGGGTCCTCGTGGTCGAGCGGCACGGTGAAGTGGCGGTCGGTGAGGACGAGGCCGGGCTGGCGGTAGCCGGCGGTCAACGGGACTCCAGGGGCGGTCGGGGTGCGGGCCGCGTCCCAGTTCAGCACAGTCCGGGCGGCTGCGGGAGCCCCGGGGATCAAGGTCGGCTGTTGAATGCCCGCTCAGCGGGCGGACCGAGGCTACTGAACCGCTGGTCAGCGGGCCGACAGGCTGGAGCGGCGCACCACCAGCTCGGGCTGGAGCACCACGCGCCGGTGTTCGTGCGGCTTGGCCGGGATGCCCGGCGCGGTTTCCTCCGTCTCCTCCAGGAGCAGTTCGGCGGCCAGCGCGCCCATGGTGACGGCGGGCTGGCGCACCGAGGTGAGCGGGACGGCCGCGGCCGCCGCGAACTCGATGTCGTCGTAGCCGACGATCGCGAGGTCGTCTGGGACGTCGACTCCGGCCGCGAACATGGCCTGCAGCACGCCCAGCGCCAGCAGGTCGTTGGCGCAGAACACGGCGGTGGGGCGGTCGGAGAGGCCGAGCAGGCGGGCCCCGGCGTCACGTCCCGCGGCGACGTCGAGCCGCTCGGTGGGCAGCTCGCGCAGGCACTCCGGACCGAGCCCGGCCTCCTGAAGAGCGTTCAGCGCACCGGTGCGGCGGTCGCGGACCTGGTTGAAGCCGGGCGGGCCGCTGACGTACGCGATGGAGCGGTGTCCGGCGTCGACGAGATGCCGTACCGCGAGGGCGCCGCCCGCCACGTCGTCCACCGAGACGGAGCACTCGGTGGTGCCCTCGGCGACCCGGTCCACCAGGACGAAGGGGATGCCGTGCCGGCGGAACGACTCGATGTTGCGGCCGGTCGCGTCCGCCGGGGTGAGCAGCACGCCCCGCACCCGCTGCTCGGCGAAGAGCGACAGGTACTCGGCCTCCTCGCTGACGCTCTCGGCGCTGTTGCAGACCATCACGCCGAGCCCGGCGTCCCGGGCGGCCCGCTCGGCGCCGCGCGCGACGTCGACGAAGAAGGGGTTGCCCATGTCCAGGACGAGCAGCCCCATGATCCGGCTGCGGCCCGCGCGCAGCTGTCGCGCGGACTCGCTGCGGACGTAGCCGAGGCGGTCTATGGCGGACTGGACACGCGCCCGGGTCTCGGTGGCGACGCTGTCCGGCCGGTTGATGACGTTCGACACCGTGCCGACGGAGACTCCGGCGGCACGGGCGACATCCTTGATACCCACCGACTGTGCCATCAGGCGGGGACCTCCAGAAGGACGAGGGGCGGCGGGTACGCCTTCACACTACCGTCACGGCAGCACCCGCCGGTCCCTCTCATGCGGGCAGGGCGAAGTCGACGACGTGCAGCGCCGACGGGGTCGTACCGCTGGACTTCTCCTGGTACATGAACGACAGCACGTTGTCCGTCCGGACACGCATCTCGTCGATGACGACCTCGCCGAAGGCGTTGAGGCCGCTGCCGTCGAACAGGATGCTCCAGTCGGTGTAGCCGGACGCCTTGGAGGCGCCCGCTATCCGGCCGAAGGGGAAGACCGCGTAGGCGTTGTCGTACTTGTCGAGGAGCAGCTTGGTGCGCTGGCTGGAGCCCAGCGGGACCGGGATCTCGGTCTTCTGCCAGGCGCCGGAGGAGTTCTTGCGGACGTGGAAGGCGCGGCCGTTGGCGGTGCGGTCGGCCACGTAGTTGGTGGTGCACTGGCCGAAACGGCCGGGAACGTAGCTGATGACGGCGTGCGGCAGGCCGGCGGAGTCGGTGAACTGGCTCTCCTGGTTCATCAGGGAGTGGTCCGGGTTGAGCGGGTCGACGACCAGGCCGCTGTCGGTGACGGCCACCTTGTCGGAGCCGCCGGTGGTGCCGACGACGGTGCCCGCGTTGTTGCGCCAGGTGCGGCCCCGGTCGTCGGAGAAGACGTAGCCGGTGTCGTGGTTGGTGATGCCGCCGCTGTTGCACATCACGGCGCCGTTCTGCTCGCGCCAGGTGAAGAAGGCGTGCAGTCGGCCGTTCTTGTCGTAGTCGATGCCGTGCAGATACATGTTGCGGGCCGTCGAGGAGCCGTGCTCGCTGGTGTAGGTGCCGGTGGAGCTGGACCACTCGCCGAGGTTGGTCCAGGTCGAGCCGTCGTACTCGGCGAGGGCGTTGCGGCCGTTGCCGGAGATGGCGACGCGGTAGCTCAGCTGGAGCTTGCCGTCGGGCGTGGAGATGAACTGCGGGTACGTGAACTGCGAGGTGAGCGCGAGGCCGTCCAGCGTGGACTGCGGCGCGCCGAAGCGGCTGGTGGTCCAGCTCAGGCCGGCCGGGTTGTCCATGAGCCCTGCCACCGACTTGACGTAGGTGAAGCCGTCGCTGTGGGAGTCCATGTTGAGGTGGAGGCGGCCGTCGATCCTGGAGACGCCCATGGAGATGACGTTGTGGGAGTCGTTGGTCTTGAGGGTGTGGCCGACCTTGACCGTGGACCAGGTGCTGCCGCCGAGGACGCGGCGGCCGACGACGGCGTTACGGTCGGCCGTGTACCAGACGGCGTACTGGTAGCCCTTGTAGGTCAGCAGTCCGTTCTTCTGGAACGAGTTGTTGTTGACCAGGCCGTCGTACGACACGAAGAAGATGGCCTGGCTGTCCAGGGTGGTGGTGCCGGTGCGGCTGACCGAGGGACCGGGGTCGGCGGCCCGGGCGGTGCCGGAGGCGAGGGCGGGGCCCGCCACGGCACCGGCGAGGGCCGCGCCCAGCAGCGTACGTCTGTTCATCTCGGGGGACTCCCTTGTCGGCGAGCGGGAACTGCGGGTGCGGGGGTCAGGCGAGGTGGAACACCTCGGTGAGCGGTTTCATGGCCTCGTCGGGCCGGGCGCCGTCCAGCGACTCGAAGAACGGCGCCATCTCCGCCTGCCAGCGGGCGTTGACGTCGGTGGCCTCCATGCCGGCCTGGGCGGCTGCGAAGTCCTCGGTCTCCAAGTAGCCGACCAGCAGGCCGTCTTCGCGCAGGAAGAGCGAGTAGTTGCGCCAGCCGGTGGCCGAGAGGGCTTCGAGCATCTCGGGCCACACGGCGGCGTGCCGCTCGCGGTACTCGTCGAGGCGGTCCGCCCTGACCTTCAGCAGGAAGCACACGCGCTGCATCAACAACCCTCCGGATGTCAGAAGTTGAACTGGTCGATGTTCTTCTTGTCGAACACGGTCGGCTTGCCGAGGCTGATCACGCCGTCCTTGCCGATGGTGTACGAGCCCATGTCGCCGGCCTTGAAGGTCTCGCCCTCCTTGCCGGTGATCTGCCCCGACACCAGCGCCACGGCCGTGCGGGCGGCCAGCTCGCCGAGCTTCGCCGGGTCCCACAGCTCGAAGCCGTCGACGGTGCCGTTCTTGACGTACTTGCGCATGTCGTTGGGGGTGCCGAGGCCGGTCAGCTTGACCTTGCCCTTGTACTTGGAGCCCGAGAGGTACTGGGCGGCGGCCTTGATGCCGACGGTGGTCGGGGAGATGATCCCCTTCAGGTTCGGGTACTCCTGGAGCAGGCCCTGGGTCTGCTGGAAGGACTTCTGGGCGTCGTCGTCGCCGTAGGCGACCTTGACCAGCTTGACGTCCTTGTACTTCGGGTCCTTCAGCTCCTCCTTCATGAAGTCGATCCAGGTGTTCTGGTTGGTCGCGGTCTGCGCGGCCGACAGGATCGCGATCTCGCCCTTGTAGCCGATCTGCTCGGCGAGCAGCTGCACCTCGGTGCGGCCGAGGTCCTCGGCGCTGGCCTGCGAGACGAAGGCGCTGCGGCAGTCGGCGGTGGTGTCGGAGTCGTAGGTGACGACCTTGATGTCGTTCTTCATGGCCTGCTTGAGCGCGGGGCACAGCGCGCCCGGGTCCTGCGCGGAGACGGCCATCGCGTCGACGCGCTGCTGGGTGAGCGTGTTGACGTAGTTCACCTGGCCGGAGGTGTCGGTGGCGCTGGAGGGGCCGACCTCCTTGTAGCTGGAGCCGAGCTCCTTCAGGGCCGTCTCGCCGCCCTTGTCGGCGGAGGTGAAGTACGGGTTGTTGACCTGCTTGGGCAGGAACCCGACGGTCAGCCCCTTCTTCAGGGCCGCGTTCGGGTCGGCCTTGCCCCCCGAGGCCGCGGCCCCGGTGCTCTCGTTCTTCACGTCCTCCTTGGTGGTGCCGCCACAGGCGGTGAGGGCGAGGGCGAGGGAGGTCGCGGCGGCGAGGGCCGCGGAGGCACGACGGATCGACGACTTGCGCATGGTGGTTCCTTTACGGGAAGGGCGAGGGGTGGCGATGAGTTACGAGGCAGGCGTGGGGACCTTGGACACCGGCGCTGAGGCGGCTCTGCGCCCGGCCCTGGCGACGGAGATCTGGCGTGCGACCCGGGGGCCGAGCACGGAGACGACGAGCAGGACGCCGGTGACGACGATCTGCGACTGCGCGGAGACATCCTGAAGGCTCATCACGTTCTGCAACGCACCCAGCAGGAAGACTCCCGCGATCGCGCCGCCGAGCGTGCCCTTGCCGCCGTCGAAGTCGATACCGCCGAGCAACACGGCGGCGATGACGGACAGTTCCAGTCCCGTCGCGTTGTCGTACCGGGCACTCGAGTAGTGCAGCGCCCAGAAGATGCCGGTGAGGGACGCCATCAGTCCCGTCACCGTGAACAGGAGCAGCTTCTGCCGTTTGACGCGGATGCCGGCGAACCGCGCGGCCTCCTCGCTCGCGCCGATCGCGAACAGCGACCGCCCGAACGGGGTGGCGTGCAGGACGACCACGGCGATCGCGAGCAGCACCAGGAAGGGCAGGAGGGCGTACGGGATGAACGTGTCGCCGATGCGTCCGGCCGCGAAGTCCAGGTACTGCGTGGGGAAGTCGGTCACCGCGTCGGAGCCGAGCACGATCTGCGCGATGCCCCGGTAGGCGGCGAGGGTGCCGATGGTGACGGCGAGGGACGGCAGCCCGAGCCGGGTCACCAGCAGGCCGTTGACGAGTCCGCAGACGATGCCGAGGAGCAGGCAGACCGGGATGATCGCCTCGATCGTCATGCCCTCGTTCCACAGCTTGCCCATCACCGCACCGGACAGCCCCGCCGTGGAGGCGACCGACAGGTCGATCTCGCCCGAGACCACCAGCAGTGTCATCGGCAGGGCGATCAGCGCGATGGGCAGGGTGCTGCCGATCAGGAACGACAGGTTGAAGGCGTTGCCGAAGCCGTCGACGAAGGAGAAGGAGAACAGCAGCAGGACGATCAGGAGGGCGCCGACGGCCTGGTCCCACCTCAGTGAGGCGGACCAGCGGCTCGCGTGGCTCGCAAGGGATCCGGACTCAGGCATGGCGGGCGTTCCTCTTCTTCAGGGCCGACGCCACCCGCAGCGCGACCATCCGGTCCACGGCGATGGCGAGGAGCAGCAGGATGCCGTTGATGGCGAGCACCCAGACGGAGCTGACGCCGAGGGCGGGCAGCACACCGTTGATGGAGGTCAGCAGGAGTGCGCCGAGCGCGGCGCCGTAGACGCTGCCGGAGCCGCCGGTGAAGACGACGCCGCCGACCACGACCGCGCTGACGACGGTGAGTTCATAGCCGTTGCCGGTGCCGGAGTCGACGTTGCCGAACCGGGCCAGGTACAGCGCGCCCGCGAGGCCGGCGAGGGCGCCGCAGAAGGTGTAGGCGACGAGGATCCGCTTGCGCACCGGGATGCCGGCGAGGCGGGCGGCCTCCGGGTTGGAGCCGAGGGCGTACAGTTCGCGGCCGCTGCCGAAGTGCTTGAGGTAGTACGCGGTGGCGATCACGACAGCGAGGGCGATCAGGGCCAGATACGGCACGGCGGAGAGGCCGCCGGAGCCGAAGTCGACGAATCCGCCGGGCAGGTCGGCCGCGGTGATCTGCCGGGAGCCGACCCAGATGGAGTCGACGCCGCGGATGATGTACATCGTGCCGAGGGTGACGACGAGCGCGGGCACCTGGCCGAGGCTGACCAGGAGGCCGTTGAGCAGTCCGACGCCGATGCCGAGCAGCATCGCCAGCGCGATCGCGACGACCGGGTTGCCGCCGCCGTGCAGATAGGTGCCGGCGGCGAAGGCGGTGATGCCGAGGGTCGAGCCGACGGACAGGTCGACGTTGCGGGTGATGACCACCAGCGACTGTCCGGTGGCGACCAGGACCAGGATGGTCGCGTTCAGCAGCAGGTCCTTGATGCCCTGCTCGGAGAGGAACTCGCTGTTGCCGGCCTGGGTGATCGCGATCATCACCAGGAAGACGACCAGGATGGCGAGTTCACGCATCTTGAAGACGCGGTCGACCAGCCGGGTGCCGCTGGACTTGGGCACTTCGGCGGCGGGGGCTTCGTTCGGGGTGATCACCGTCATGCCGCTGTCCTATCGTTCGCTTCTCTGCCCGCGCGGCGCAAAGGTGCGGCTTTCGTTGTCGTCTGCGGCCCGGCGGCCGCGCGCGCTCCCCCACTGCCTGAAGGGCGTGGGCGGTACCCCCGGCTCACGCGGCCCTCCCCGTGGCTGCGGCCATCACGGTTTCCTCGGTGGCTTCGGAGCGGGGGATCTCGGCGGTGAGCCGGCCCTCGTGCATCACCAGCACGCGGTCGGCCATGCCGAGGACCTCCGGCAGGTCGGAGGAGATCATCAGGACGGCGACGCCGTCGGCGGCCAGCTGGGACAGCAGCCGGTGGACCTCGGCCTTGGTGCCGACGTCGATGCCGCGGGTGGGCTCGTCGACGATGAGCACCTTGGGTCCGGTCGCCAGCCACTTGGCGAGGACGACCTTCTGCTGGTTGCCGCCGGAGAGCGTGTTGACGGTGTCGGCGATCCGGGCGTACTTGACCTGGAGCTTGACGGCCCAGTCGAGGGACCGGCTGCGCTCGGCGCCGCGGTCCATGAGCCCGGCCTTCACGGTCGTACGCAGGCCGGTCAGGCCGATGTTGCGCTCGATGGACATGTCCATCACCAGGCCCTGGGCGCGCCGGTCCTCGGGGACGAGCGCGAGGCCGGCGGCCATGCCCGTGGAGGGGGCGCCGTTCGTCAACCGGCGTCCCTGCACCTCCACTTCGCCCGCGTCCCAGCGGTCGATGCCGAAGACGGCCCGGGCGACCTCGGTGCGGCCGGCGCCGACGAGGCCCGCGAGGCCGACGATCTCGCCGTGCCGGACCTCGAAGGAGACGTCGGTGAAGACGCCCTCGCGGGTGAGGCGGCGGACGCTGAGGGCGACCTCGCCGGGCTTGACGTCCTGCTTCGGGTAGAGCTCGTCCAGGTCGCGGCCGACCATGCGGCGCACCAGGTCGTCCTCGGTCATGCCCTCGACCGGCTCGCTGGCGATCCAGGCGCCGTCGCGCAAGGTGGTCACCCGCTGGCAGATCTCGAAGATCTCCTCCAGGCGGTGCGAGATGAACAGCACCGCCGCGCCCTGTTCGCGCAGGGTGCGCACGACGCCGAAGAGGCGGGCGACCTCGCTGCCGGTCAGGGCGGCGGTCGGCTCGTCCATGATCAGGACGCGGGCGTCGAAGGAGAGGGCCTTGGCGATCTCGACGATCTGCTGGTCCGCGATGGACAGGCCGCGGGCGGGCCGGTCGGGATCGAGCTCGACACCGAGGCGCGTCATCAGGGCGGCCGTGGCCGCGTGGGTGGCCTTGTGGTCGATGCGGCCGAGGGCGCGGCGCGGCTGGCGGCCCATGAAGATGTTCTCGGCGATCGACAGGTCGGGGAAGAGCGTGGGCTCCTGATAGATCACGGCGATGCCTGCGTCGCGGGCGTCGCCCGGGCCGTGGAAGACGACGGGCTCACCGTCGAGCAGCACCTGGCCGGCATCCGGACGGTGCACCCCGGCGAGCGTCTTGATCAGGGTCGACTTGCCCGCACCGTTCTCACCGGCGAGGGCGTGCACCTCGCCGGGGAACAGTTCCAGGGAGACGCCTCGCAGTGCGCGGACCGCGCCGAAGGACTTCGAGATGTCCTTCAGCGCCAGCACCGGGGCGGGTCCCGTGTCGGACGGGTGGGTCATGGGTGGCTCCTCGACGACGCCGGCGGAAGGCCGCCACGACGTCGTGAAAGGTTTCAACTGGGTTGCCGGGACGTTAGGCACGCCACCCATGTCACGTCAATGGGTCCGTCTCGAAAAAATTTCGATAGCCGAAGTTCACGCGCCGGTCACGACGAAGAGGGCCGGGGAGAGGGGTTGACAGCTCTTCGGGCGGCTCATAACTTCCCCTTCTGAATCGTTTCATACCGGAAGCCCGCCAACCCGATGTCACAGGAGCCCGAAGTGACCGATCTCGCCGCGGTGAAAGCCGCGCTGAAGACCCAGGCCATCGAGACGCCGTCGTGGGCGTACGGGAACTCGGGGACCCGTTTCAAGGTGTTCGCCCAGCAGGGCGTGCCGCGCACTCCGCAGGAGAAGCTCCAGGACGCGGCCCAGGTGCACGCCTTCACCGGGGTGGCGCCGACCGTGGCCCTGCACATTCCGTGGGACAAGGTCGGCGACTACGCGGCACTCGCGAAGTTCGCCGAGGAGCGCGGCGTGAAGCTGGGTGCCATCAACTCCAACACGTTCCAGGACGACGACTACAAGCTGGGCAGCATCTGCCATCCGGATGCGAAGGTCCGGCGCAAGGCCGTCGATCATCTGCTGGAGTGCGTCGACATCATGGACGCGACGGGGTCGACGGACCTGAAGCTGTGGTTCGCGGACGGGACGAACTATCCCGGCCAGGACGATGTACGCGGTCGGCAGGACCGGCTGGCCGAGGGGCTGGCCGAGGTGTACGAGCGGCTCGGGGACGGGCAGCGGATGCTGCTGGAGTACAAGTTCTTCGAGCCCGCCTTCTATACGACCGACGTTCCGGACTGGGGCACGGCGTACGCGCACTGCCTCAAGCTGGGGCCGAAGGCCCAGGTCGTGGTCGACACGGGGCACCATGCGCCGGGGACCAACATCGAGTTCATCGTCGCCACGCTGCTGCGGGAGGGGAAGCTCGGGGGGTTCGACTTCAACTCGCGGTTCTACGCGGACGACGACCTGATGGTGGGGGCGGCGGATCCGTTCCAGCTGTTCCGGATCATGTACGAGGTCGTGCGTGGGGGTGGGTTCACCTCCGAGGTGGCGTTCATGCTGGATCAGTGCCACAACATCGAGGCGAAGATTCCGGCGATCATCCGGTCCGTGATGAATGTGCAGGAAGCGACCGCGAAGGCGCTGCTGGTCGATCGGGCGGCGTTGGCTGCCGCTCAGGTTTCCGGTGATGTGCTTGAGGCGAATGCGGTGCTGATGGACGCGTACAACACGGATGTGCGGCCGTTGCTGCGTGAGGTGCGCGGGGAGATGGGGCTGGGCCCGGAGCCGATCGCGGCGTACAAGGCGTCCGGGTGGGCCGAGAAGATCGTTGCCGAGCGGGTGGGAGGGGAGCAGGCCGGTTGGGGCGCGTGAGCGTCTGCCGGGTTCTCCTCTTCGCGGGCTGCGGACCGGTCGTGGCTGGTCGCGCAGTTCCCCGCGCCCCTAGGGAAGTTCACTTACCCCTCATCAAGAAGTAAGGAATGCTCATGTCCACCCATCCCGAAGCCGCCGCCCTTCTGGCCCGGTCCCACCGGCTCGGCGCTGATCCTCGGAACACGAACTACGCCGGTGGCAATGCCTCGGCGAAGGGCACCGCCACCGATCCCGTCACCGGTGGTGACGTCGAGCTGATGTGGGTGAAGGGGTCCGGTGGGGACCTGGGGACCCTGACCGAGGCGGGGCTCGCCGTGCTGCGGCTGGACCGGATGCGGGCGCTCGTCGATGTGTATCCCGGAGTGGAGCGCGAGGACGAGATGGTCGCGGCGTTCGACTACTGCCTGCACGGGAAGGGGGGCGCGGCACCGTCCATCGACACCGCGATGCACGGGCTTGTCGATGCCGCCCACGTCGATCATCTGCACCCGGACTCCGGGATCGCGCTCGCGTGTGCGGCGGACGGGGAGAAGCTGACCGCCGAGTGTTTCGGGGACAGTGTGGTGTGGGTGCCGTGGCGGCGGCCGGGGTTTCAGCTCGGGCTGGACATCGCGGCCGTGAAGGAGGCGAACCCGCAGGCCATCGGGTGTGTGCTCGGGGGGCACGGGATCACCGCCTGGGGGGACACCGCCGAGGAGTGTGAGCGCAACTCGCTGCACATCATTCGGACCGCCGAGGCGTTCCTCGCCGAGCGCGGGAAGCCGGAGCCCTTCGGGGGCGTCGTCCCGGGATACGAGGCGCTGCCCGAGGGTGAGCGGCGGGAGCGGGCGGCCGCGCTGGCGCCGTACGTCCGTGCGATCGCCTCGCAGGACAAGCCGCAGGTCGGGCACTTCACCGACTCCGAGGCGGTCCTGGACTTCGTGGCGCGGGCCGAGCACCCGCGGCTCGCCGCGCTGGGGACCTCGTGTCCCGACCACTTCCTGCGGACCAAGGTACGGCCGCTCGTGCTCGACGTGGCGCCGACGGCTCCGCTGGAGGATGCCGTCGCGCGGCTCAAGGAGCTGCACACCGAGTACCGCGCGGAGTACGCCGCCTACTACCAGCGGCACGCCGAGCCCGACTCCCCCGCGATGCGTGGTGCCGACCCGGCGATCGTGCTGGTGCCGGGCGTGGGCATGTTCTCCTTCGGCAAGGACAAGCAGACCGCGCGGGTGGCCGGCGAGTTCTACGTCAACGCGATCAACGTGATGCGGGGCGCCGAGGCGGTGTCGACGTACGCGCCGATCGAGGAGTCGGAGAAGTTCCGGATCGAGTACTGGGCGCTTGAGGAGGCCAAGCTTCAGCGGATGCCGAAGCCGAAGGCGCTCGCCACGCGCGTCGCGCTCGTCACCGGGGCCGGCAGTGGCATCGGCAAGGCGATCGCGCATCGGCTGGTGGCTGAGGGTGCGTGTGTCGTGGTCGCGGATCTCAACGCCGAGAACGCCGCCGCCGTCGCGGAGGAGCTCGGCGGGGCCGACAAGGCCGTCGCCGTGGCCGTCGACGTGACGTCCGAGGAGCAGATCGCCGACGCCTTCAAGGCGGCTGTGCTCGCCTTCGGTGGGGTGGACCTCGTCGTCAACAACGCGGGGATCTCCATCTCCAAGCCGCTGCTCGAGACCTCGGCGAAGGACTGGGACCTCCAGCACGACATCATGGCCCGCGGTTCCTTCCTCGTCTCGCGTGAGGCGGCGCGGGTGATGACCGCGCAGGAGCTGGGCGGCGACATCGTCTACATCGCCTCGAAGAACGCCGTCTTCGCCGGGCCCGACAACATCGCCTACTCCGCGACCAAGGCCGACCAGGCGCACCAGGTGCGACTGCTGGCCGCCGAACTGGGTGAACACGGCATCCGCGTCAACGGGGTCAACCCGGACGGTGTGGTGCGCGGCTCCGGGATCTTCGCCGGTGGCTGGGGGGCTCAGCGGGCCGCCGTGTACGGGGTCGAGGAGGAGAAGCTGGGCGAGTTCTACGCGCAGCGGACCATCCTCAAGCGTGAGGTGCTGCCCGAGCATGTCGCGAACGCCGTGTTCGCGCTGACGGGCGGGGAGCTCACCCACACCACCGGGCTGCATGTGCCCGTCGACGCGGGTGTGGCGGCCGCGTTCCTCCGGTGACGGCCGTGCGGTCGTACGCGGCGGTCGACCTCGGCGCGTCCAGTGGGCGTGTGATGGCCGGCCGCGTGAGCCCGGACTCGCTGGAGCTGGTGGAGGCGCACCGCTTCCCCAATCGGCCGGTCCGGGTGCCGGAGGGGCTGCGCTGGGACGTGCTGTCGCTGTACGCGGGGGTGCTGGACGGGCTGCGGGCGGCCGGGCAGGTGGATTCGGTCGGCATCGACAGCTGGGCCGTGGACTACGGCCTGCTCGACGCCGACGGGGCTCTGCTCGGCAACCCGGTGCACTATCGCGACGCCCGTACGGAGGGCGTCGCGGAGAAGGTGTGGGCGACCGTGCCGGCCGCCGAGCTGTACGCGGCCACGGGGATCCAGTACGCGCCGTTCAACACGCTGTACCAGTTGACGGCAGCGGCTTCCTCCGCCCAACTGGCCCAGGCTCGGCGCCTGTTGCTCATCCCCGACCTGCTGTCGTACTGGCTGACCGGTGAGCAGGGCACCGAGCTGACCAACGCCTCGACGACCCAGCTCGTCGATCCCCGGACCCGGGAGTGGTCGTACGACCTGGCCGCGCGGCTGGGGATCGACCTGAGCCTGTTCGCGCCGCTGCGGCAGCCGGGGGACCCCGCGGGTGTGCTGCGCGCGGAGGTGCTGGAGGAGACGGGGCTGACGGGGCCGGTGCCGGTGACGGCGGTCGGCTCGCACGACACGGCGTCCGCGGTCGCGGCGGTCCCGGCGACGGGCGAGCGGTTCGCGTACATCTGCACCGGGACCTGGTCGCTGGCCGGTCTGGAGCTGGACGCTCCCGTGCTGACCGAGGAGAGCCGCGCCGCCAACTTCACCAATGAGCTGGGGCTGGACGGCACGGTCCGCTATCTGCGCAACATCATGGGGCTGTGGCTGCTGCAGGAGTGCGTACGGGCCTGGGGTGACCCGGACCTGGGCGTGCTGCTGCGCGAGGCGGCCGCGGTGCCGGCGCTGCGGTCGGTGGTGGACGCGGGGGACGCGGCGTTCCTGGCGCCGGGCCGGATGCCGGAGCGGATCGCCGAGGCGTGCCGGGAGTCCGGGCAGCCCGTGCCGCAGAGCCGGGCCGAGGTCACGCGGTGCATCCTCGACTCCCTCGCGCTCGCCCACCGGCGGGCGATCCAGGAGGCGCAGCGGCTCGCCGGCCAGCCGGTGGACGTCGTGCACATCGTCGGCGGCGGTACGCGCAACGCGCTGCTGTGCCAGCTCACCGCCGACGCCTGTGGGCTGCCGGTGGTGGTCGGCCCGACCGAGGCCGCCGCTCTCGGCAACGTGCTGGTGCAGGCGCGGGCGCACGGCCTGGTCGGCGACCGCTCCGACATGCGGCGCCTGCTCGCCCGTACGCAGCCGCTCACGCGGTTCGAACCGCTCGGCGGCACGGACCGCTGGCGTGCGGCGGAGGCCCGGCTCACCGCACGGTGAGCCGGGGCCTCCCCTGGCCTGACTCCACCTACTAGGCTGCACTCATCCGATGACCGACCCCAAGGAGCCGCGATGCGTGTCGCACTGTTCCTGACCTGTGTCAACGACACGCTCTATCCGGACACCGGCCGTGCCGTGGTGAATCTGCTGACCAGGCTGGGCGTCGACGTCGACTTCCCGATGGCCCAGACATGCTGCGGGCAGGCGCACTACAACACCGGCTACCGCCATGAGGCCGAGCCGCTCGCGCGGCATTTCTCCGATGTCTTCGGGGAGTACGAGGCGATCGTGACGCCGTCCGGGTCGTGCGGGGCGATGGTGCGGGAGCTGTATCCGCGGATGGGCGAGCGGGCGCGGGCCGAGGGGCGCGGGGACGCCCTCGCGGCGACGCTGGCTCCGGTGGTGCCGAAGACGTTCGAGCTCACGGAGTTCCTGGTGGACGTGCTGGGGGTGACGGACGTGGGGGCGTACTACCCGCACAAGGTCACCTACCACCCGACGTGTCACGGGCTGCGCGGTCTCGGGCTCGGCGACCGGCCCCGACGGCTGCTCCAGGCCGTGAAGGGGCTGGAGCTGGTGGAGCTGCCGGGTGCCGACGAGTGCTGTGGGTTCGGCGGCACGTTCGCGCTGAAGAACGCGGACGTCTCGGCGGCGATGGGGGCGGACAAGGTGCGCAACGCCGAGTCGACGGGCGCGCAGGTGCTGTGCGCGGCCGACAACTCGTGTCTGATGCACATCGGGGGGACCATGGCGCGGCTGGGCACGGGCATGCGGCCGGTGCACATCGCGGAGATCCTGGCCAGCACGGAGGAGGAACCGGCCGTATGAGCGGGACGTTCGTCGGCATGCCGGCGTTTCCGAAGGCCGCGCACGAGGCCGTGGGCAACGCGACCCTGCGCGGCAATCTGCGCCACGCCACGCACACCATCCGCGCCAAGCGGGCGAAGGCCGTGACGGAGGTGTCCGACTGGGCCGAGCTGCGCGAGGCGGGCAAGCGGATCAAGGACCACACGCTGCGTCATCTCGACCGCTATCTCGTGCAGGTGGAGGAGTCGGTCACCGCGGCGGGCGGCATCGTCCACTGGGCGGCCGACGCGGACGAGGCGAACCGGATCGTGACCCACCTGGTGAAGATGACCGGTGAGTCGGAGGTCGTCAAGGTCAAGTCGATGGCCACGCAGGAGATCGGGCTCAACGAGGCCCTCGAAGCGGAGGGCATCCACGCCTACGAGACCGATCTCGCCGAGTTGATCGTGCAGTTGGGCAAGGACCGGCCTTCGCACATCCTGGTCCCCGCCATCCACCGCAACCGCGGTGAGATCCGGGACATCTTCGCCCGCGAGATGGGCGAGTGGGGCCGCCCGGCCCCCGAGGGCCTCACCGACACGCCCGCCGACCTGGCCGACGCGGCCCGGCTGCACCTGCGGGAGAAGTTCCTGCGCGCCAAGGTCGGCGTCTCCGGCGCGAACTTCATGGTCGCCGAGACCGGCACGCTGGTGGTCGTGGAGTCCGAGGGCAACGGCCGGATGTGTCTGACCCTGCCCGAGACGCTGATCTCGGTGGTCGGCATCGAGAAGATCGTGCCGACCTGGCGCGACCTGGAGGTGTTCCTCCAGACGCTCCCCCGCTCCTCGACCGCCGAGCGGATGAACCCGTACACCTCGACCTGGACCGGCACCACCGACGACGACGGGCCCAGCACCTTCCACCTGGTCCTGCTGGACAACGGCCGCACCGACACCCTCGCCGACGAGGTCGGCCGCCAGGCCCTGCGCTGCATCCGCTGCTCGGCGTGCCTGAACGTCTGCCCGGTGTACGAGCGGGCGGGGGGCCACGCGTACGGCTCGGTGTACCCGGGCCCGATCGGCGCCATCCTCAGCCCTCAACTCCGGGGCACGCAGAGCGAGATCGACGCCTCGCTGCCGTACGCCTCGTCGCTGTGCGGGGCCTGCTACGAGGTGTGCCCGGTCGCCATCGACATCCCCGAGGTGCTGGTGCACCTGCGCGAACGGGTCGTCGAGGGCGGCCCGGTGACGCGGGAGGGCAACAAGGTGGTGCTGAAGCCGGCGAAGGGGCACGCCGCCGAGCGGGCGGCGATGCGGGCGGCGCGCTGGGCGTTCAGCCGGCCGGGCGCGCTGCGGACCGGGCAGCGGCTCGCCTCCCGCACCCGTCGGCTCCATCCGCGTTCGCTGCCGGGGCCCGGCAAGGCGTGGAGCGCCACGCGCGATCTGCCGCCGGTGCCGGCGGAGCCGTTCCGGGACTGGTGGCAGCGTACGCGCGGTGGGCGGGAGGAGGCCAAGTGAGCGGCAGGGAACGGGTTCCGGGCCGGCGGCGCGGCCGAGGCGGGAAGGACGGCGCGAAGTGAACAGCAGGGAACGGATCCTGGGCCGGGTGCGGCGCGCGTTGGCCGACGTGGAGCGGGACGACCCGCCGTACGAGGCGGCCGTCGACCGTGCCTATCTGCGGGAGCACGGCGACCGCAGCGTCGAGCAGACCGTGGACCTGCTCGCGGAGAACCTGGCGGACTACCGCGCGATCGTGCACCGCTGCACGGACGCCGACCTCGCGGCGACCGTCGCGGGGATCCTGGCCGCGCGGGGCGCGAAGACGGTCCTCGTCCCGCCGGCCCTGGAGGCGGGATGGCTCGCGGCGGCGGACGCCGAGCGGGTCGCGGACCGGGCGGAGAGCACCCCGCACGAGCTGGACCAGGTCGACAGCGTGGTCACGGCGTGCGCGGTGGCGATCGCCGAGACCGGCACGATCGTGCTGGACGGCGGCCCCGACCAGGGCCGGCGCCGGATCACGCTCGTCCCCGACCTCCACGTCTGCGTGGTGCGCGTACCGGACCAGGTGGTGTCCTCCGTGCCGCAGGCCCTCGAACGCCTCGACCCGGCACGCCCGTTGACGTGGATCTCCGGTCCGTCGGCGACCAGCGACATCGAGCTGGACCGGGTGGAGGGGGTGCACGGTCCGCGCACCCTGGAGGTGGTGCTGGTGAGCGAGGGCTGACCGAGGCGCACCCGGATCGGCTCAGGGCAGGACCGGCCGGCCGTCGTAGGCCTCGCGGGCCTTCTCGACCCGGGCGAGGTTGTCGCCGGCCCACTCGGCGAGGTGGGCGAAGAGCGGGGCGAGGCTGACGCCGAGGTCGCTGATCTCGTACTCGACCCGAGGGGGTACCTCCGGGTGGTACGTGCGCACGACGAGCCCGTCGCGTTCCAGCTGTCGGAGCCGCTGGGTGAGCACTTTCGGCGTGATCCCGGTGATCCGCCGCTCCAGCTCACGGAACCGCTGGCGGCCGTGCGTGTGGAGACTCCACAGGATCGGTGTTGTCCACCGGCTGAACACGATGTCCACGACCGGACTGACCGGACAGGCGCGTGCGGGGTCGGTCGCGGCGGTGGCCGGCCGACTCATGTCTCCACCCATCGCATCCCTCCGGGGAAGTCACTTTCCTCTAGGTACCTAGTATATCGACGCTGTTAGCGTCGCTCTCGTCTTCAACCACACGGCTACAACGGGGAGTTGCTCATGTTCGTGGTGACGGGTGCGACCGGGAACGTCGGCGGGGAGCTCGTACGGGTTCTCGCCGAGGCCGGGGAGCCGGTGACGGCGGTGTCGCGGGGGGTCTCGGAGGCTGACGTACCGGAAGGGGCCCGGTACCGCAGGGCCGACCTGGCGGACCCGGAGAGTCTGCGTCCCGTCTTCGACGGCGCTCAGGCGTTGTTCCTGCACGACGGTGGGGCCGGCGCCCACCTGTTGAGTCCGCGGGACATCCTCGACGCGGCCAAGGGCGCCGGCGTCGAACGGGTGGTGCTGCTGTCCTCGCTGGGCGTCGTGACCCGGCCGGACTCGGCCTCGCACGGGGGTACGGGCCGGGCGATCGAGGAGGCCGTCAGACAGTCGGGCCTGGACTGGACGATCCTGCGGCCCGGCGGCTTCCACTCCAACGCGTTCGCGTGGGCGGAGTCGGTGCGCACCCGGCGGACGGTCGCCGCGCCGTTCGGGGACGTCGGCCTGCCCACGGTCGACCCGGCCGACATCGCCGCGGTCGCCGCCGTGGCGCTGCGCGAGGACGGCCACAGCGGCGCGGTCCACGAGCTGACCGGCCCCGCGCCCACCACGCCTCGCGAGCGGGCCGAGGCGATCGGCGCCGCGCTCGGCGAGCCGGTCCGCTTCGTCGAGCAGAGCCGCGACGAGGCCCGTGCGCAGCTGCTGGCGTTCATGCCCGAGCCGGTCGTCGAGACCACTTTGGGCATCCTCGGCGACCCGACCCCCGCCGAGCGACGCGTCAGCCCCGACGTGCGGCGGATCCTCGGCCGCGCACCCCTTGACTTCACCGACTGGGCCCGCCGCCATGTCGCCGTGTTCCGCGGGGAGCCGGAGGTGGTCGGTCAGCTGTAGCGCGGCCCGGCACTCCGGCGGCGGAGCCGGGGGCCCGTGACGGAGTCCCGTGACAGAACGGCTGAACAAGCGCTTAGATAGGTGCCCGGACACTGTTTCGCCCGCGACCGCCGGAGGCCCTGTTGTTCACGTCCGTCGACGAAGTCTCCGCCCGCCTCGCCGAGACCGGGTACCTGGCCTCCCCCGCCGTCGCCACGACCGTGTTCCTGGCCGACCGCCTCGGCAAGCCGCTCCTCGTGGAGGGCCCGGCCGGGGTCGGAAAGACGGAACTCGCGAAGGCCGTGGCGCAGGTGGCCGGGGCCCGGCTGGTGCGGCTGCAGTGCTACGAGGGCGTCGACGAGGCCCGGGCCCTGTACGAGTGGAACCACGCCAAGCAGCTGCTGCGCATCAGCGCGGGCCGCGACGAGTCATGGGACGAGACCCGCACCGACATCTTCGGCGAGGAGTTCCTGCTGGCGCGGCCGCTGCTGACCGCGATCCGCGGCGACGACCCCAAGGTGCTGCTGATCGACGAGACCGACAAGGCGGACGTCGAGGTGGAGGGCCTGCTCCTGGAGGTGCTCAGCGACTTCCAGGTGACCGTGCCCGAAATGGGCACCATCACGGCGACGCGCCGCCCCTTCGTGGTCCTCACCTCCAACGCGAGCCGCGAGCTGTCGGAGGCGCTGCGCCGACGCTGCCTGTTCCTGCACATCGGCTTCCCCGAGGAGGAGTTGGAGCGCCGGATCGTCCGGCTGAAGGTGCCCGGGATCGACGAGGCGCTGGCCGCGTCCGTGGTGCGGGTGGTCGGCGCGCTCCGCGCGATGGACCTGCGCAAGGTGCCGTCGGTCGCCGAGACCCTCGACTGGGCGCGCACCCTGCTCGCCCTCGGCGCGGACACCCTCGACGAGGAGGTCGTACGCGACACCCTGGGCGTGGTCCTCAAGCACCAGGAGGACATCCTCAAGGCGGCCGCCAAGCTCGACCTGGACGCGCTGTGACGGCGGACGCGACCGCGTCGGCGGCTGCACCGGCGGATGTGACGGCGCGGCTGACGGGCCTGGTCGCCGCGCTGCGGTCGCACGGCATCCGCATCGGCACCGGCGAGACCGTGGACGCAGGGCAGGCGGTCACCGCGCTGGGCCTCGCGGACCGCGCGCTGCTGCGCGAGGGGCTGGCGGCGACACTGCTGCACGCCCCGGGCCAACGGCCGGTGTTCGACGCCGTCTTCGACCTGTACTTCCCGCGGAGCGTCGGCGCACCGGACGGCGTCCGGGCGGACCGCGAGAACCTGCGCGACCGGCTCGCGTCGGCCCTCACCACCAACGACACCGCCCTGATGGGCCAGTTGGCGGTGGAGGCCGTCGACGGCTTCGGCGGCTACGGGAGTTCACCGGGTGCGGACGGCTGGTCGTCGTACCAGGCTCTGGACCGGATCCGACCCCAGACGCTGCTCGCCCGCGTCCGCGACGGCGTGCGCGCGCAGTCGCACGGTCCGGGGTTCGCCGACCGGCTCCTGGAGGACGAGATCCGGCGGCGCATCGAGGCCTTCCGCGCCCTGGTGGCGGCGGAGGCACGGCGCCGGGTCGCCGAGCGGCGCGGCCGGGACGAGATCGCGCGCCGGGCGGTCGCCCCGACCGCCGACCGGGTCGACTTCCTGTACGCCGGGAAGGACCGGCTGGCCGAACTGCGCCGCACCGTCCAGCCGTTGGCCCGCAAGCTGGCCACGCGCCTGGCCGCCCGCCGCCGTCGCGCCGCCCGCGGCACGATCGACCTGCGGCGCACCCTGCGCGGTTCGCTGTCGACCGGCGGGGTGCCGGTACGGCCCGTGCTGCGCCGACGCCGGCCCGCCCGCCCCGAACTGGTGCTGCTGTGCGACGTGTCGGGCTCGGTGTCCGGGTTCTCCGACTTCACGATGCTGCTGGTGCAGGCGCTGCACGACCAGTTCAGCAAGGTGCGGGTGTTCGCCTTCGTCAACCGCATCGACGAGGTGACCGGCCTCCTCGCCCATGGCACGGCCGACGCGGAGGGCCTCGGCACCCGCATCCGCGCCGAGGCCACCCTCACGGGCTGGCACGGCAGCAGCGACTACGGCGTCGCCCTGGGCGAGTTCGCGGAACGGTACGGCGCCGCGATCGGCCCCCGTACGACGGTCTTCGTGCTCGGCGACGCCCGCACCAACATGAGCGACCCGAACCTGCCCGCCGCCCGCCACCTCACCGAACGCGCCCGCCGCACCTACTGGTTGAACCCCGAGCCGCGGGCCCAGTGGGGCACGGGCGACTCGGCCGCCCTCGCCTACGCCGACCTGATCGAGATGCACGAGTGCCGCAACGCCCGCCAACTCAGCGCGCTGGTGGGGCGCTTGTTGCCGATCTGAGCGCGTCTCGGGCCCCTGACCGCGCTCAGCCCTGCTTGGCCTTCGCGTAGTCCGTGGCCATCTGGCCCGCGAAGTCGTACACGACGCACTGTTCGTCGCCCACCACCCAGGCGTCGTGTCCGGGTGAGACCACGAACACGTCGCCGGGACCGAACTCGGTCTCGCCGCCCTCATCCATGGTGACGTGCATGCGCCCCTGGACGACGTAGCCGTTGTGGTGGACCTGGCAGGTGTCGGTGCCCGCGATGGGTGCCACGGACTCCGTCCAGCGCCAGCCGGGCTCGAAGGTCGCCACGGCGAAGTCGAGACCCGTCATGTGGACGGCTTCGAGGTGGCCGCGGGGGAAATCGCGCCGCTCGTCCGGCTTGTCGAGCGTCTTCACTTCCAGCATGACGCTCCTCCCTTCCGGCCGCGCCTCAGCGCGGCCGGGGCCGGTCACCCCGGCGGCCCTGTGCGTCACCGGTGGGGGCCGAACCCCACCACTCCATCGTCCGCCCGTCCGCTGGTGGCCGCCATTCGGGGGAAGGCGAAGTCAGTCCGCGTCGCCGCAGAGGGAGGCGAAGCGGGCCGTGTCGACGTTGCCGCCCGAGACGATCACGCCGATACGGCGCGGGAGGGGCCCGGCGCGGCCGGTGAGGAGGGCGGCCAGCGGGGTGGCGCCGCTCGGCTCGACGACGATCTTCAGGCGCTCGAAGGCGAACCGCATGGCCTGACGGATCTCGTCGTCGGAGACCAGGGCGATGTCGTCGACGAGCCGCCGGTTCACGGAGAAGGTCAGTTCGCCCGGGGTGTGCAGGGCCTGGCCGTCGGCGATGGTGCGCGGCACGGGGATCTCGACGCGCCGGCCCGCCGCCAGGGATCGCTTGGTGTCGTCGCCCGCCTCCGGTTCGACGCCGATCATGCGGATGCCCGGGTGCAGGGCCTTGGCGGCCGTGGCGCTGCCCGCGATCAGTCCGCCACCGCCCACCGGAGTCATCAGGGCGTCCAGCTCGCCGACCTCCTCCAGGAGTTCGAGGGCCGCGGTGCCCTGGCCCGCCATGACGTGCGGGTGCTCGTAGGGCGGGATGAGCGTCAGACCTCGTTCAGAGGCCAGGGCCTCGGCGAGAGCGACGCGGTCCGCGGCGTAGCGGTCGTAGGTGACGATCTCGGCGCCGTAGCCCGCGGTCGCCTCACGCTTGGAGCGCGGGGCGTCCTCGGGCATGACGATCACGGCGGTGGTGCCGAGTTCCCGGGCGGCCAGGGCGACGGCCTGGGCGTGGTTGCCGGAGGAGTAGGCGGCGATGCCCCGGGCTAGCTGCTCGGGGGTGAGCCGGGAGGCGGCGTTGTAGGCACCGCGGAACTTGAACGCGCCGACCCGCTGGAAGTTCTCGCACTTGAGGAGGACTTCCGCCCCGACGAGCGCGTCGAGGGTCCGGGAGCGCAGCACCGGGGTGCGGTGGGCGACGCCCTTGAGTCTCGTGGCGGCGTCGCGGACGTCGTCGAGGGTGATCGGCGGGGGTGCGGTCGTCACGTGGGGTCTCCGTCGGAGGTCTGGTGGGTGGCTCGGGACTGGGAGAGGTAGCTGTAGGCGGAGGCGCGGGAGATGCCCAGGCGCACCGCCACCTGCTCGATCGCACGGCGTACGGCGAAGACGCCCCGCTCGTCGAGGCTGCGGAACAGCTCCAGTCGCCGTGCGCGGCCGAGGCCGGCCCAGGTCTGGTTCTGGCGCAGCAGATGGGCGTCGACGAGGGCGTCCACGACGGAGTCGATGTCGTTGCCGAAGGTGGTCACCGGCGGCTCGGCGCCGGCGCCGGCGATTCCGGCGAGCGCGCCGAGCAGGGCCTGGGCCTGGTGGACAGCGGTGACGTCCAGGTTGACGCACAGGGCGCCGAAGACCGCGCCCGTGGAGTCGCGCAACACCATCGTCGAGGACTTCACCAGCTGTCCGGCGCCGGTCCTGGTGAGGTAGTTCAGCTCGTCGCCGGCCTCGTCGCCGCGGGCCAGGACGCGCATGCCGATCTCGCTCATCGCTCCCCCCACCGCGCGTCCGGTCACCGAACCGGCGACGGCGACGACCGACTGCTCCGGGCGCCGGTAGTCGTGGACCACCACCTCGCACACGGGGCCGAACGTCGCCGCGATCCCGTCGGCGACCGGGCCCAGCGCGGCGAGGACCGCGTCCCGCTCGCGTTCCAGGGACTGCTCGGACAGCTCGGACTGCTCGGATGCCATGCGCCTCCCCTCCCTCTCGGGGTGGGGCCGACGGCCCCTGCGCCTGCCATGTTAGACGTGCAGTCCAGAGTTTGTACAGGCAGTCCAGAGGAGCGGGAGGGAAACCGCCTCACCGGATCGTCTGTGTCTCCTTCCGCCGCCGTGCGCCCCGACCATGGACATCCAGCAGCGCGCTGTTCCCCTGACGCCACGCGTCGAGGAGGCGGGCGGCCAACCGGTCCTCCAGCAGGTTCGTCGCCTGGATGCCGAAGACGACGTCGTCCTCCAGGCCGGGCTCGCTCTCCAGCAGCCCGCCGATCACGTCATGCCGGACGACCTGCTCATGCACGGCGTCCGCCTCCACGTGTTCGTCGTAGAACCGCACGGCCGCGGCGCCCGCCCCGACCCGGCGCAGGGCCTTCGCCAGTCGGCGGGACCCCGGGGACGACGTCACCTCGACCGTGGCGAAGTGCCCGACCAGGGCTCCGCGCAGGGCGCGGTGCAGGCCGAGCAGGGAGGCCAGGTTGACGGTGGCGAGGAGCTCGGCGGGCGCGACGTCCACGTAGTGGCCGTAGGCCGTCTCGAGCCCCAGGTCTTCCATCAGGTCGGCGAACAGCCGGGCGTGGATCTCGTCGGTCCGGCCCGCGCCGAACTCGTCGAACTCGACGGCGACCATCGCGGCCTTGGCCCGCCCGTGCAGACGAGGGATCACCCAGGCGTGCGGGTCGGCCTCCTTCAGGTGGTACAGCGACCTGAGGGCCGCGTACTCCCTGAGGTGCCGCAGCTCGCCCTCGTCGCGCAGGAAGTGGCTCACCCCGGTGGCCTCGGGGCCGACGGGCTCGGTCTGCAGGTCGTCCAGCGCCTGCCGTGCCGTGGCCCCGCCGTCGACGTCGGCACGCAGGGCCGCGAGGAACCGCTGCTCCAGGGCGCGGCGGACGCGCAGCAGGGCGGGGTCCCACTCCCGGTCGTCGTCGACGCCCTCGAAGCCCTGGTAGTGCAGCTCGTAGAGGACGTACAGGGCGAGCTGGAGGTCGTCGCCGTAGGGGTCGGCGTCCTCGACGGACGACAAGGACGGCTGGTGGCACGGGTCGCGCAGGGCGCCGAGCACCGCGTGGGAGAGCGGTCCCCGCGCGGTGGGCAGCTGTGGGCTCCGCTCACGCGGTTCACGACCGGTGGGCATCAGCCGGCTCCCTTCGTCCGAGACGTACGGTCCTGCTCCGGCCCCCCGCCCCTGGTGCGTCGCCGATGGCTCGTGTCGCACCACGGGTAGATGGCGCTGCGGCGGCATGTGCAGATGGCCACGGTGAAGCGGTTGGAGGTGACGACCTCGCCGTCCTCACCGACGATCTCGACCGGGCCCTCGACGAGCAGCGGCCCGTCACGCTCGGCCCGGATACGGCACGGACGCTCATTGTTTCGAGGCACGGATCACCACCAGCTCTTCCCTCAGGTCGGCGGCGGACAGCCCGCGTCCGCGCAGCCAGGTCAGCCTGGAGCGCAGTACCGGGCCGAACGGGATCGACGTCCGGTCCGTGACCTCCGCGCTCAGCCCGGCGCCCGTGAGCCGGGTCAGCGTGTCCTCCACCCCGCACAGACCGGAGTGCACCAGCAGCAGGGCACCGGTGGGGCGCAGCACCTCCGGCGCCTCGGCGCACACACGGTCCAGCAGGGCGCGCCCGTCCTGCCCGGCGTCCCAGGCGCGCGCGGCTCCCCGCGGCGGCCATCGGTCGGGGGACGGGACGTACGGCGGATTGCTGATCACCAGGTCGAAGGAGCGGTCGCGGACGGCGGCCGTGAGATCGCCGTGGCGGACGTCGACGCGCTGTCGGCTGCACCACGCGTTGAAGCGGGCGGTCATGACGGCCCGCCAGGAGATGTCCACCGCGGTGACGCTGGCGCCGAGCCGCGCGGCCTCCAGCGCGAGGGCGCCGCTGCCCGTGCCCACGTCCAGGACGTCCACACCGGCCCGGATGCCCTCACGGCGCAGCGCGTCGGCCAGCAGACGGGTGTCGTGCTGCGGCTCGTACACGCCGGGCGGGGTCCGCAGCCGCAGCGGGACGGGCAGTGTGGTGGTCTCGGTGGTCATCGGGCTCCTCGCCGTGCTCCGGCGGCACTCGGGTGGTCAGGTCTTCGTCGCTGCTCCCGGGTCCCCCTCCTGCATGTGCGCCACACATGATCGGTGCGCTTCTCGCACTTGCGGGTACACGGCGGACGATCACACCGGAGGACTTGGAGGAGGGCTGAATCGATGAGCCGCACGAACGATCTTCCCGTCCTGCGCTCCCTCGAAGAGCTGGGGAGCCTGGTGCGGCGCTATCCCGACCTGTTCGTGCGCTGGTCACGGGGCCCCCGGACCGACCTCGGCGCCTCGGGGAGCAAGGACGACCTGACGGGCGTACGCATGCCGGGGCTCTCGGCCAATCCGCTCGCCGTCGAAGCCTGGTGGGAGGACCGTCCGGTCGAACTCTGGGTCGCCCGGCGGCTCCACGACTATTCCCACCTGCCCCACGACAAGGGGCCCGGGGTGCGTGCCTGGGTGCTGCGGGGGCGGATCGAGGGCCGTGGTCCTGACAACGAACCACTGGTCCGCGAGGTCAGACCGGTCGGCTGGGTCGCCGACGGGGTCATCGAGGAGGCGCGGGCCGAGGTCGACCGGCAGGAGGGCGCCTGGGGCACCCTGCGCCGGGACGGCGACGACGACGCCGGAAACGCAGACGCCCGCGCCGACGACCGATGAGTCGTCGGCGCGGGCACGCGCCTCGCAGGGATCCGGCCAGGCCGTCAGTCCTCGCCGCGGACGATGTTCGAGTCGGAGCCGGCCCGGTCGACGGGCGCGGCGGTCCGGCCGTCGACGGCCGAGATCCAGGTACGTACGCCCTTGCCCCGCAGGCGACGGGCCCTCGCCCAGCCTGTCTCTGGCCTTCGGACTACCGGGTTCTCTGTGGCGTGCGCGGTCACGGTTGCTTCATCTTCCTTCTAAGGTCGCTGCGACCCCATGGGCCGGGTGTACGGACCGAGTCCCCCGCCGCGCCGCGGGCAAACGCCCGCGAGCCTCATACCCGGCAAACCGGGCCGGCTCACCTGCCTCCGGCGCCGCCGCTTCCGAACGAGCCGCTGGACCCCTCGTCCCAGCGCCGGGGGGACTGGTCTTCGCTGCGCCTGCTGCCGGAGTTCCTGACTTCGTGCGGGGTGAGGCGTTCGCTCCCGTCGGCCGCGCGGGGCATCTCGTCGGGTTCGCGGTGCTCGCGGGTCTCGCGCACCGGTCCGCCCTCGGGGACTCGGGGATGGCGTTCACCCGGTCGCAGGTGCGCGTGCTCACGCCCGCGCACCCTGGTGCCGAACCGGACGGCCCACACCAGTGCACCGGTGATGACGAGACCGCCGACGAGGATGGCGATGAATCCGAAGGTGGTACCGGCCCCGGCTGCTTCGTAGTGGATGGTGTCCATTGCCCCCGGGTACCCGCCACCGCCCTCCGGAATACGCCCGGGTACCACCTGCCCCTCCGACGGCGGAACGGGAGCGTGGCGTGAACGGCCGAGCCGGGTCGCGGCAGTAGCGTCGGGCTGCCGTGCCGGGTCACGGCCAGGGCTCTCACCAGGCGCGCATGGAGGAGGACGATGACCGAACTGTCGGAACGCGTCGACGACGAAGCCGGCCGCGGCACCTCATCGCACTCCTTCGGCCGTACGCTGCTGGGCTGGGCGACCACCACCGACCACAAGGTGATCGGCCGGCTGTACATGGTCACGGCGTTCTGCTTCTTCCTCTTCGCCGGTCTGCTGGCGCTCGCGATGCGCGCCGAACTCGCCCGTCCAGGGCTGCAGTTCCTCAGCAAGGAGGGCTACAACCAGTTCTTCACCGTCCACGGCACCGTGATGATGCTGCTGTTCGCGACGCCGATGTTCGCCGGGTTCGCCAACGCCGTGATGCCGCTGCAGATCGGCGCGCCGGACGTGGCGTTCCCCCGGCTGAACGCGCTGTCGTACTGGATGTACCTGTTCGGCGGTCTGATGGTCGTCTCGGGGTTCGTGGTGCCGGGCGGCGCGGCGTCGTTCGGCTGGTTCGCGTACGCGCCGCTGAACAGCTCGTACTACACCCCCGGCGCGGGCGGTGACCTGTGGACGATGGGGCTGGTGGTGACCGGTGTGTCGACCACGCTGGGCGCGGTCAACTTCATCGCCACGATCATGTGCCTGCGCGCGCCGGGGATGACGATGTTCCGGATGCCGATCTTCACCTGGAACGTGCTGTTCACCTCGATCCTGGTGCTGCCCGCGTTCCCGGTGCTCGCGGCGGCGCTGCTGGCGCTGGAGTCGGACCGGAAGTTCGGCTCGCACATCTTCGACGCGACGAACGGCGGCGCGATCCTCTGGCAGCACCTGTTCTGGTTCTTCGGGCACCCCGAGGTGTACATCGTGGCGCTGCCGTTCTTCGGGATCATCACGGAGATCATTCCGGTGTTCTCGCGCAAGCCGTTGTTCGGGTATCTGCCGTTGATCGGCGCGACGATCACGATCACCATGCTGTCGGCGGTGGTGTGGGCGCACCACATGTTCGCGACGGGCGCGGTGCTGTTGCCGTTCTTCTCGCTGATGTCGTTCCTGATCGCGGTGCCGACGGGCATCAAGTTCTTCGCGTGGATCGGCACGATGCGCTATGGGTCGCTGTCGTTCGAGACGCCCATGCTGTGGGCGATGGGCTTTATGGTGTCGTTCCTGCTGGGCGGGCTGAGCGGGGTTCTCATCGCGTCGCCGCCGCTGGACTTCCACCTCACCGACTCGTACTTCATCGTCGCGCACCTGCACTACGTGCTGTTCGGCACCGTGGTCTTCGCGATGTTCGCCGGGTTCTACTTCTGGTGGCCCAAGTTCACCGGCCGGATGCTGGACGAACGCCTGGGCAAGCTGCACTTCTGGCTGCTGTTCCCGGCGTTCCAGCTGACCTTCCTGGTGCAGCACTGGCTCGGCGAGGAGGGCATGCCCCGCCGGTACGCCGACTACCTGCCCTCGGACGGCTTCACGCTGCTGAACACCCTGTCGTCGGTGGGCGCGTTCCTGCTCGGCGTCTCCACCCTCCCCTTCCTCTACAACGTGTGGCGCACGGCCCGCCACGGGCGGCGCGCTACCGAGGACGACCCCTGGGGGTACGGGCGGGGGCTGGAATGGGCGACGTCCTGTCCGCCGCCCCGCCACAACTTCGTGGCGCTGCCCCGGGTCCGCTCGGAGTCCCCGGCGTTCGACCTGCACCATCCGGACATCGAACTGCGGAAACAGGAGCACTTGCCCCATGCGGACTGAGGCGTTGCTGTTCGGCGGTGTCGCCGTCTTCTTCGGGGGCACCGCGGTGCTCTACGGCATCTGGTCGCACTGGGATCCGGCCGGTTCGGCGGCGCTGATCGTGGCCTGCCTCATGGCCGGGGTGATCTCGTTCTTCTGCGCCGTGAACTACCGGCGCAGGGGACGGCGCCCCCAGGACCGCGGCGACGCAGAAGTGGCCGACGGAGCCGGCCCGCTGGAGTTCTTCCCGCCGGAGAGCAGCTGGCCGATCGCCACCGCCGCCGGGTTCGCGGTCGCCGCGACCGGGGTGGTGTACGGGCTGTGGCTGTTCCTCATCGGGGTCGGCGTCCTGGGAGCCGGGGTGTTCGGAATGGTGTTCCAGTACGCCGACCGGGACTCCGGCCGGGAGGGCTGATCGGTGTCCTGGGGGCGCCGGGCCGGAACTTCTCCACCGGCAGGTGATCGCTCTCGTAGCCCCCGGCGACGGACTGACGCACCTCTCCGGACTCCTCGCCCTCGGTCAGACGTTCGCGCTCCGAGGCCAGCAGGGCGTGGCACAGGCGCCGGGTGACCATGAAGCCCAGGACCGGGCCGACGACGAGGGCGACGCGCAGGATCCAGGTGAGGGCGTTGACGGAGACGCGGAACGTCTGGGCGATGATGTCGTTGCCGCCGGCCAGCAGCAGAACGCCGTAGAAGACGATGCCGGCTACGCCCAGTCCGGTGCGGACGGGGCGTTCGCGCGGGCGGTCGCACAGGTGGTGCTCCTGTTTCCACTCGCCCGTGAGCCGCTGCTCGACGAACGGATACAGGTACAGGACGAGGAAGAAGAGCCCGGGAAGGACGACGGCCGGAAGCAGGACGTTCCACATGAGGGTGTGGCCGGCGACGTTGGTCTCCCAGGGCGGTACGAGCCGTAGCGCGCCCTCCAGGAAGCCGACGTAGAAGTCCGGTTGGGAACCGGTCGACACGAGGTCGGCGCGGTAGGGCCCGTAGACCCAGACCGGATTGATCTGCGCGAGCCCGGAGAGCGCGGCCAGCACGCCGAACACCATGAGGGACAGGCCGGCCGAGCCCGTCGCGAACTGGGGGAGCATCGGCTTGCCGACGGCGTTCGCGTTCGTCCTGCCCGGACCGCGCCACTGGGTGTGCTTCAGGTAGAACACCAGGATCAGGTGGACGGTGACCAGGCCGATCAGCGCGCCGGGCAGCAGCAGGATGTGCAGGCTGTACAGCCGGGGCACGATGTCCAGCCCGGGGAACTCGCCCCCGAAGGCGAACATGCTCACATACGTGCCCACCACCGGGATGGACAGCATGATGCCCTGCGCGATGCGCAGTCCCGTGCCGGAGAGCAGGTCGTCGGGGAGTGAGTAGCCCGCGAACCCCTCGGCCAGGGCGAGCACGAGCAGGGTGACGCCGATGAGCCAGTTCGTCTCCCGGGGCCTGCGGAAGGCGCCGGTGAAGAAGATCCGCAGCAGATGCACCCCGATCGCGGCGACGAAGACGAGGGCAGCCCAGTGGTGCATCTGACGGATGAGCAGGCCACCGCGGACGTCGAAGCTGATGTGCAGGGTGGAGTCGAAGGCCGCGGACATGCGGACGCCCTGCAGGGGCACGTACGAGCCGTCGTAGACGACCTCGCGCATGTCGGGCTCGAAGAAGAAGGTCAGCCAGACCCCGGTCAGCAGCAGGACGAGCAGGCTGTAGAGCGCCAGTTCGCCCAGGAAGAACGACCAGTGGTGGGGGAAGGCCTTGCGCAGCAGCGCGCCACCCCCGTCGTACACCGGTAGCCGCGCGTCGACCGCGTCGGCGACCTTCGCGGCAGCCCCGTCGTCCCGCTCGCGCTCCACGCCACGCCTCCCTCCGTGACCGGGCCACGCCCGTCACAGGGGATGACTTGCCGCTGCCGCGCCGGGCGAGCGCCCGTGCGCGGCGAAACACTCGCCCGGCGCGGCGGAGGCACCCGTTCGGACGGCATCAGTCGTCGGGGTGGCCCTCGGCGGTCCTGCGGTTGGCGTGCGGGCTGGGCGAGATCGGGTCGCCCGTTCCGCCGCGGGTCGGCTGCGAGGTGTCGACGTCGTCCTACTCGCCTTCCTGCTTGAGCTCCTCCAGAACCTCCTCCGTCGCGTTGTGGGTCGGCTCCTTGTGGGTGTGACGGCGCTTCAGGATGTTTCGCATGGGCGCCGGGTACCCGAAGATCGGTCACTCATCGCCTGTGGAAGCAGGCATTACGCACCCGTCTCGGGGTACGCAGCCACCATGCGTGTAGGAGTGGTGGACGCTGGGTCGAACACGGTGCGGCTGGTGGTCGCGGACGCGGAGGGCGGGGTGCCGCTGCCGGTGCACACGGCCAAGTGGAAGCTGCGGCTGTCCGAACAGGTGGGGCCGGACGGCCACATCGGCGACGAGGCGGTGGAGCAGCTGGCGCAGGCGGTGGGGGCGGCCGCCCGCACCGCCCAACGGTGGGGCACGGCGGGCCCGTTGGCGTTCGCGACCGCCGTCGTGCGGGCTGCGCCCAACCGGCTGGACGTGCTGCGCGCGGTGCACCACCGGACCGGGGTGCGGATGTGCACCCTGCCGGGCGAGGTGGAGGCCGAGCTCACCTTCCTCGGTGCCCGGCGCTGGCTGGGCTGGCGCTGCGGGCCGCTCGCGCTGTTCGACATCGGCGGCGGCTCCCTGGAGGTGGCGTTCGGGCGGGGGCGGCTGCCGGAGTTCGCGGCGTCGCTGCCGCTCGGCGCCAACCGGCTCACCAACGAGTTCTTCCGCACCGGGGACCCTCCCACGCTGGAGGAGGTGAAGGCGCTGCGGCGCAAGGTGCGCCACCAGTTGCGTGACGTGTCGGCCCGCATCCGCTGGGAGGGGCCACGCACCGCCGTCGCCACCTCCCGTACGTTCCAGCAGCTGGCCCGGCTCTGCGGGGCCGCGCCCGGGCGTGACGGCCCCTTCGTCGACCGCGTCCTGCACCGCGCCGACCTGCGCCGCGCCGTGGACACACTCGTCGCCCTGCCCGTCGCCGAACGTGCCCTCCTGCCGGGCATCTCCGCACCACGCGCCCGTCAGAGCCTCGCGGGCGCCATCGTCGGCCACACCGCCCTCAAACTGACCGGCATCCGCACCGTGGAACTCTGCCCCTGGGCCATCAGAGAGGGCGTCCTCCTCCGCTACATCGAGGAGGGCCCCGACTGGTGGACCGGCATCAGCCACGAAACCGACGGAGAGATCACGGCACCCGGCGCACCCCTGCGAGTGGCTGCGTCCACGAGCTGAGCGGGGGCGTGTGGACCGGTGCCACTGAGCACGGCATGCATGGGTGCCCCGACGGCGGGCCTGAGCACGGTCCATGCGCCGCAGCGGATCCGCGCACCGCGCAGGGCTACGGACGCGCGCTCACCCCGGCGTCCACCGTGCGGAAACCCAACGCACACACGCGCGCACCCGAATGCGAGCTGAGCACGGGCATGCGCCGCGCGGTGGACCCGAGCAGGGTGCGGGCTTCGCAGGCGGGCCGGCCTGGGCGTGGCTCTGCGGAGGTCTGACTCACAGGTCCGTGCGCCTCGGATGCGAGCCGACCCCGCTAGTGCTGTGACCGGAAAGGTTCACCGGCTCGCGACGCCCGGCACGGCACCTCGCCGCGTTGTCGCATCACCCGAGTACATCCAGTACGCGGGTCATGCTCCGCCTTGCGAGGCACCGCACCGGACGCCGCGAGCTTTCCGGCAAACCTTTCCGGTCACAGCACTAGCGTGCGCTGCGGCGGACCCGAGTTCGGTGGGAGGCTGCGGAAGCGGGCCGACTCCGATGTCCACCCTGCGGAAGTCCCATGGACAGGTGCGTGCGCCGCGGATGCGGGCTGGCCCGCGAGCGTGTGCTGCGGCGGCGGGCTGGACGCCGTCGTGTGCCGCCGTGGCGCAGGCGGGCGAGGCCTTGACCGCGGACGTGATGAGCTGGCCGCCCCGGAGCGTCGACGCGCGGGGTGGCACCCGTGGCGTGGCCCTCTCACCCGGCGCGAGCCACGGCCGCCGGAATGCACCGCGGGGCGTGGGCTCGCACTCGGCGCCCACCCCGCCGCGCCGGACTGCACGCCCGGCGTGGGCTCACGTCCAGCGCGAGCCGCGGCTGCCGCGCCGGACCAGGCGGCGCAACAGGCGGAAGGTCTGGAAGAGGGTGAGGGGCCATAGGGCGGCGAAGCACCAGATGACGGCGGGGTCCGAGGTGCGGATGGCCAGGACCGCGAGCAGGACCGAGGTGGAGGCCAGCAACAGGACCGACGCGACCAGCCACGGCACCCCCCGCCGCGCCCGCCCGGTGGGCTCCCCACGCATCGCTCGCGCGAAGCGCCGGTCGCGTCCCAGGACCGCCTCGATCCGCAGCAGGGCGAGGCGTTCGCTCGGTGACAGTCGTACGTCGTCCGTGTGCCCGTCTTCCACGGCGGCGGTACCTCCTTAGAGCCCGGGATCCCGCTCTGGGCCGAGTGCCCCGGAACCGGCCACTCCAAGCACGCGGCGAAGCCCGCCGATGCCTACGCCGTCTTCGCCTCCTGCCCGTCCGCCGTCGCCCCCGCCGCTCCCGTCGCACTTGTCGGCTCCCGTCGGCTCAGCAGTGCCGCCGCTGCCACCGCCCCCAGCGCCGCGCCCGCCGCCGCCACGATGACGGCCGCGTGAAAGCCCTGGGTCATCAGGTCGCCGACGGAGCGCAGGACGTGCTCGCGGAGGGACGGTGACTGGCCGGGAATGTCGTTGAGGCGCCCGTGCTCGACGGCCTCGGCCAGCCTCTCGCGGGCCGCGCCCGGCAGCGGGAGCGCCGACAGGACGTCCGGCAGGCCCGAGTGCAGCTCTCGCTGGACGAGCGTGCCGGACAGGGCCACGCCGAACACCGCTCCGACCTGTCGGCAGGTCTGGGACATGCCCGAGGCGACGCCGGCCTGCTCCGGGGGCACGGCCGAGAGCAGTGCCACCGTGGCCGGAGCTCCCACCACGGACACTCCGGCGCCGATCAGCACGAGCGGCCACCAGTACGTACCGAAGCCGCTGCCGGCCTCCATGCCCAGCAGCGCCACGAACCCTCCCGCCGCCACCAAAGACCCCAGGACGATGGCGAGCCGTGTCCCCAGCCGGCCCGCGACGGCCGGTGCCAGCACCGACGCCACGGTGATGGACACGGTCAGCGCCAGCAGCCGCAGCCCGGTCTGCACGGGGGTGAGCCCGTCGACCTGCTGGAGGAACAGGGTGAGCAGGAAGATGATCCCGAACAGGCCGAAGAAACCGAGGAAGTTCACCGAGCAGGTCATCAGCACCACGCGGTTGCGCAGCAGCGCCAACGGCAGCATCGGGCTGCGGGCCCGGCTCTCCCACCCCACACACAGCACGAGCACCAGCAGCGAACCGCCGAGCAGCCCGAGGATGCGCGCCGAACCCCAGCCCCGCTCACCCGCCTCGATCAGCGCGTACGCCATCACCCCGATCCCGGCGACGAACAGCACCTGCCCGACCCAGTCGATCCGCCGGCCCGCCGACCGCTCGCCGCGGGCCGCCGCGCCGAGCGGCAGCAGCCGGGCCAGCGCCACGATCGCCACCACGCCGATCGGCAGGTTGATCCAGAAGATGCTCTGCCAGGAGTACGCGTCGACGAGCAGCCCCCCGACGACCGGACCGGCGGCCAGCGCCACCCCTCCCACGCCGGCCCACACGGCCACCGCCGAGGCCCGGGACCGCTCCTCGGTGTAGAGCTGACGGATCAGGGCCAGCGACACGGTGATCATGACGGCGCCGAACACGCCCTGGACGGCCCTGGCCACGAGCAGCGCCTCGATGGTCCCGGACAGCGCGCACGCCACCGACGCGGCGGTGAAGCCGACGAGGCCCACCAGGAAGACCCGGCCGCGTCCCAGCGTGTCGCCGAGCGTCCCCGCCGTGAGGAGGAAGCAGGCGAAAGTGAGGACGTAGATGTCGAACACCCACTGCAGTGCCGAGACCCCGATGTCCAGCTCGGACTGGATGTCGGGCAGCGCCACCCCCACCACCGTGCTGTCCAGGTACACCATGACGACACCGGCGCAGATGAACGCCAGCCGCAGCGGGCGCGACCCGCGCCCCCGGGCCGCCGGGGCGGTCACGAGCCGACGACCGCGGAGTCCCGCTGGCTGCTGGTCAGCTCGATCTCCTGGCCGAGGAGCCCGCGCAGGATGAGCCCGATGCTCTCGCTGAGCGCGCGCATGGCGACCGGGTTGATGATCGGTTCCAGGCTGGGGATGCCCATGTCGAACTCGCAGGAGAACAGCACCACGACGTCGGGGCCGGTCTGCCGGACGTCCCAGGTGCCGACGAACCGGGCGAAGTCGCCGGTGAGCTGTTCGAACGTGATGTGCCGGGCCGCGGGGTCCACGACGTCCCGCTCGGTCCAGGTCAGCACGCCGCCGCGGAAGTTCACGGCCCAGGCCGAGTCGACGGTGCCCGCCTCGTCGGCGGTCACCGTGACCTCGCGGACGGCGTCGGTGTGGTCGGAGTAGCGCTCGAAGTCACGGATGCGGTCGAAAACCTGGTCGGCGTCCCGGTCGGACAGTAATCCCTCGACGGTGATGAAGCAGGCCATTACGGGTTCCTCCGTTGGCAATGATCTTGATGAGCTCTGGCTGAGCGGTCGGTACGTGGTGGTCAGCCGATGACCAGCGGGCCCCCCTCGAAGGCCGTGCACAGCGCCGCCGCGGACGAGGCGCGGGACGGCGGATGGAACTTCAGGGCCGCGGCACAGGCGGCCAGGTAGGAGGTCTCGTCGGTGGAGACGTAGGCCATGCCGCCGAGCGCCTCCAGGCAGCGCGGCACCACGCGGTCGATGGTGTCCTGCACCGAGAAGCGGCACACCAGGGACTGGAGCAGTTCGGCCTGGCCGACGGGTCCGTCCGTGTCCAGCGGTGCCGCGGCGCCCTCGACGGTGCCCATCGCCGCCTCCAGCTCGACAAGGATCCGGGCCCGCTCCGCGGGGTCAGCCCGCCCGCCGGCGAGGACACGCTCGGCGAGCGCGCTCGCCATGCCCAGGTACGAGGCGGCCATCATCAGTTCGAACCAGATGAAGCCCACGGTCTGGATGTCGTCCAGGCTGCCGTCGTCGCCCAGTTCGGTACGGACCACCATGTCCGGCGGCACCCGCACGTCCTGCAGCCGTACTTCGTCGCTCTCCGCGCCGGCCAGCGCGGCGGTGCCCCAGAACGGGTGCACCGAGATGCCGGGCGTGGCCGCGGGGACCACCGCCACGGCGAGCTGCGGGCCGCTGTCCGTGTCGAGCATGACGGAGGCGGTCAGCAGGTCCATGGACGCGGACAGGCTGCACGGTTTCTTGGAGCCGTTGAGGACGATGGCGTCGCCGTCCTGCCGGGCCGTGATCGAGGAGGCGAGGATGGACTGGCCGGACCTGCCCTCGGCGAACCCGGAGGCCATCAGCAGCCCCTGGTCGGCGACGGCCTCCAGCAGCATCCACTCCAGGCCCTTGGTGACCTCGTACGCCTGGATCAGTCCGGCGACCGAGAAGTGGTGCATGGTGGTGGCCACCGCGAGGGACGGGCTGCGGGAACCGATGGCGCGCTGGAGCCGTACGGCCTCCACGGCGCTCGCGCCCAGGCCCCGGTGCTCCGAGGGAACCACCACCCCGGAGCCGCCCGCCTCCTTGAACAGGGCGAGCGCGGGGCCCTGCGGCCGTTCCCGCTCCTGGAGGGAGAGGGCGGTCAGCCGGTCGTCCAGACCCGGGAGGAACTTCTCCAGCGTCTGCCGTTCACGTTCAAGAAACCGCATCCCCGTCTCCCCCTGAAGGTGCGTGCCATGACTGTCCGGTGCGGGTCTTGCCGATCCACCGGCCGATCTCGGCGGCGATGGGCTGCGACCGGTTGGCCCAGGCCATGTGGCTGAGCCGTTCACCGTGGTGCCACCGGGACACCTCGGCGCCGCGCAGCAGCCCGGTCAGCGCGTCGACGGCGCCGCGCGGGGCCAGCACGTCGCCCTCGACGGACACCGCGAGCACCGGCAGGCGCAGGGCGGCGATCAGTTCCTCGTAGTCGACGTCGGCCCCGGTCGGGCGGTAGCGGCCGGTGCGGGCCATCCGGGCCCAGTCGGCCACCAGCACCCGGGACTGCCGTCCGGCGAAGCGCAGGACGTCGCCCGGCCAGTAGCCGCGCACCCGGGCGACCCCCGCGACGACGCTGGTGCCCAGCAGCGGGATCAGCCCGGTGAGCCCCGGATACGTCCGGAAGTACGGGGTGCCGGCGGCGACGAGCAGCACACCGTCGAGGTCGGCCGGGTTGCGGGCCGCGTACATCAGGCCGATCTGGCCGCCGAGGCTGTGGCCCAGGAGGAACACCGGGCTGCCCGGGGCCCGTTCGCGCAGGGCGGCGAAGACGGCCGGGTAGTCGACGGTGGCCAGGTCGTGGTAGCCGTAGCGGGCCGAGCCGTCCGGCCGGGGCCGACTGTCGCCGTGTCCGCGCAGGTCGGCCACGGCAACGCTCAGGCCCTGGGCCACGAGGGCCGTGGCGAAACGCCGGTAGAACCGTGCCCGTACGCCGAGCGCGGGCCACACCACGACCAGGGGTTCGCCGGGCGCGCCCGGCCAGTGGTGCACCGCGAGTTCGGCGCCGTCCGGCAGCGTCACCGTCAGCCGCTCGGCCTCTGCCGTCCCGTCGGGTCGATCGCTCACTCGCCCATCCCCATGTACGCGAGCCGGGTCGTCTGGGTCGCCGCGGCCCACTCCAGCGCGGTGGTGATCCGCTCCTGCGGGGTGGTGTCCAGCAGGCGGCGGCCCGGCCAGATCTCGTGGTCGCCGATGACGTCGGCGATCTGCTCGACGCCCGCCTGGAACAGCTCCTCCCGGCGCTGGAGCACCGCGAACACGGGCAGGGTGCCCCACAGTTCGTTGCCGCGCCGGACCACGTCCGCCAGGTGCGGTTTGATGCCCGGGTCCTTCTCGAGGCTGCGCTTGACGATCTCGCTGCCGACGGTCAGGTGACGGATCTCGTCGATGCCCGCTCCGCGCTCGACGCTCGCCGCCGCCGGGTCGACGATCTTCCACTTGTGCTCGCTGAGTTCGCCGGTCGGCGCCAGCACCCCTTCGACGAGGATGGTGAGGACGGCGACCCCGGAGACGAACGGGTGCGGCCCGTTCATCACGTCGAGGCCGAACTGCTCCAGCGGGTCCAGGACGTTCCTCTGGTGCTCGCCCGCGTACTGCTCTATGACGTCGTCGAGTTCCGCCTGCGGGACGCCCACCTCGATCATGTGGGCGCGGAAGGCCTGCGCGTGCCGGGCCTCGTCCAGCAGCTGGGTGGCGTAGAACTCCATGGACTTCACGTCGGGCGCGTTCGCCACGAGGGAGGTGATGGCCCGAGCGGCCTTGTCCTCGGCGATGGAGCGGAAGGAGAACTCGAAGAGGAGGGCGTCGCGCAGCGGGCCGGGCTTGAGCATGTACTCCGGTGTCACGGCGTCCGGGTGGTGGCCGTTGACCAGGCCCTTGAGGGTGCCCTGGGCGACGTTGGCGATCCAGTAGTCCAGGTCGCACTGCTCCGGGCTGAGCCTGAGCTCACGGGCGCCCTCCAGCACGTTGGGCGCCAGGTCCCAGTCGGCTTCGGGTGCGATGTTCGCCGTCATCCTGTCAGTCCTCACGGTCGGTCGGTTCACAGGGCGATCTAGATTGCGTTGGTGATGCGGAACAGCTGCCACAGGGAGGACGGCCGGGGCCCGCCCCTGAAGGCGACGTACTCGGGTTCGATCACATGGGGCGCCCACTTGAGCTTGAACGCCTGCTGCGTGCGGGCGGGGTAGACGAACGCGCCCCGCTCGGCGATCAGCTTCACCATGCGGGTCAGCAGGGGGCTCGCGGTGGTCGGCTCGGCGCCGAGTCCCGCGAAAGGGGTCAGTCCGAGGTGGAGCCACTCGGCCTTCTCCTCGGCGAACGTCTCCAGCGCCGTGTGGTTGATCAGCTCGATGGTGCCGACCGAGGCGTCCGGGGTGCGCCGGGTCAGGTCGTACAGCCAGCCGGGGCGGGTGCCGTACGCGGGCGAGTAGGTGATGTAGCCGATGACCTTCCCGTCGCGCTCGGCCACGAACAGCCGCCGGTGGGGGGCGCCGCGGCCCTGCCGCTCGCCCACCAGGAACGTCATGCGCTTGACGTGCCAGCCCTTGTCGCGCAGCCATCTGCGATCGATGTCGTCCAGCGCCGGGAGCCGGTCGAGGGCCGACATCTCACGGACCGTCACCCCTTCGCGCCGGGCCCGGGACATGTTCTGCCGGATCTTCGCGAGTGCCTTGCCCCTGAGGGAGAAAGCGCTCAGGTCGATGCTGTACGAGCTGCCCAACTGGTTGACCGTCCAGCCCTGTCGGGTGAACAGCTCCACGTCCGTCGCCCGCACCTGTGCCGCCACGAGGCGGCGCCGGCCGCCGGCCACCCGCGCCTGGAACTCGGCCAGCAGGTCGGCGCGGTGCTCCGGCGGCGCGAAGGGCCCGCCGAAGAGGAAGACGCTGTTGCCGCGGCGCCGATGGGCGACGACGCCCGGCACGGAGTCGGAGGTGAAGTGCTCGACCCCGTCGTTGTACGCGAGGAAACCGCTGGGGTGGTCGGCGTACGCGGCGAGGCCGTCCAGGGCGGCCGGTCTGGGGACGGTCATATCGCGTGCGCCTCCGCCCGCCGCGCGCGGTGCGCCTTCTGCCTGCCGGTCTCGAAGTGCTCGAACGGCAGGTCGATCGGTTTGGCGTAGTTGCCGAGCAGGCCCCGGTCGCCGAACAGGTGCAGCGGCACCACGAGAAGCGCCCACTCCGGCCGCACGAGCCACGCCCACATCAGGATCACCCCTCCCGCGGTGAGCCAGGTGTGCATCACGTTGTACAGGACGTGGAACACCGGGTGGATACGGCCGTCCCTGGACAGCGTGTAGGCGATCAGGCCGGGGATGTAGCCGATGAGGTCGATGTAGAGGAACAGCAGGATCGCCGGACCCCAGCGCACCTCGTCGATGTGCCACAGGAAGGCGGCCGCCGCCACCCCGAAGGCACCCAGGTACTCCGCGCGGGTCGTCAGGTAGTTCTGCCGGTGCCCGAAGGCCTGCTCGGCGCTCATGGTCATTCCCTCGCTCGTGACGCGTCGGCGGTCAGGCCGAGGCGTAGACGTCGTACCGGCTCTTGATCATGTGGCGCAGGGACGCCCGCCAGGCCTCCTCGTTGGCCTTGACGTCCGCCGCCGCCTCGCAGCCGGGGATCTCGGCCAGCGACGTGGGGATCGGGTAGTCGTGGAAGAGCACGGCGGTCATGTCCAGCAGGCGGTCGAGCCGGGTGGTCGCCCAGTCGGGCACCACGTCGAAGAAGGCCGGGCGTACCAGGCGTTCGACGATGTCGGGGGCCAGCACCCGCAGGGGGGCGACCTGGATGCCCTCGGCCGCCGCCTCCTCGATGATCAGTTCGACCAGTCGGTGGGTGGTGAGCGCGTGCGGGCCGCCGCTGAGCCAGTACTGGCCCGACCGCACGTCGGCGTCCAGGAGGGACACGATCGCCCGGGCCACCACGTCCTGCGGGACGAAGTCGACATGGCCCTCCGGGGCGCTGGGCACGAAGGGCAGCCGGTTGCGCAGGACGTTGTGTGCGAAGGTGTGCAGTCCCTGCGCCTCGGAGATCTCGCCGGTGACGGAGTCGCCGATGATGATCGACGGGCGCACGATCACGACCTGCGCGCCGCTGTCGGTGACGATCTTCTCCCCTGCCGCCTTCGACGACACGTACAGGGCGGGACTACTGCCGGCCCGCCCCGCCTCGTCGCCGCCGGCCGCACGGATCTCCTCCAGCCGCGCCACGTAGGCAGTGCTGACGTGGACCAGCGGGGCGTCCGCGTCGAGGGCGAACCGCGAGATCTGGCGGGCGCCCTCGACGTTGAGGGTCTCCATCTCCTCGGCGGTGCCGCTGAACTTCACCATGCCGGCCGCGTGGATCACGACGTCCACGTCGGCGCAGAGTTCGCGGTAGGCGGCGGGGTCCAGCCCCAGCAGGGGCTCGGAGACGTCACCGTGCACCACCCGGTCGCATCCGGCGGGGGGCCGCCGGTGGGCCAGGCCGATGACGTGGTGGTGCTTCAACTGCGGGATGAGGGCCGTACCGAGGACTCCGGAGCCCCCGGTCAGCAGGACGGTCTTGGTCGACAGGGTCATGTCGAGGCCTTTCGCAGCCCTTCGCGGGCCGTCGCGGAGAGGTGCACAGAGGTCTGCGCGGTCAGGAGAAGGTCTTCGCCAGGGCCGTCAGGGAGCCGTCCACCGCTTCCAGCAGCTGGGCCTCCTCCTCCGGCGTGATGACGGCGGGAGGCGTGAGGCGGACCACGGGGTGCGCGTTGAGCGAGTGGTTGACCACCACGTGGCGGTCGACCATCTCCAGGAGCAACTCCCCTGCCTGGCTGGCGTCGGCGAGCTCGATGCCGATGAGCAGACCGGCGCCGCGCACCTCGCGGACCAGGCCCGGTGCCCGGTCTGCGGCGATGGCGCGCAGGGCGGTGAGGAGCCGCGCGCCGATCTCGGCGGACCGGCCGACCAGCCCCTCGTCGCGGATCACCTCGACGGTGGCGCGGGCCGCGGCCATCGCGATCGGCGCCCCGGAGTAGGTGGAGGTGTGCAGGTAGGGGTCGGCGTCGAAGGGCTCGAACGCCTCCCGGGTCGCGAGCGCGGCGGACACCGGTACGACACCGCCGGACAGGGCCTTGCCGACGAGCAGCACGTCGGGCCGGACCTCGGCGAGGTCGCAGCCCCACCAGGCGCCGAGCCGCCCCAGCCCGGTCATCACCTCGTCCACCACGAGGAAGGCGCCGTGCTCCCGGCACAGCGCGGCCACCTCCTTGAGGTAGCCCGGAGGCGGCAGGACGACACCGGCCTCGCTCTGGACCGGTTCCACCACGACGCAGGCGTCGCCGTCGCCGGCCCGCAGCGCCTCGGCGAGCGTGGGGACGTCACCGAAGGGGACGTGGGTGACGTCCGGCAGCAGCGGCCGGAAGGGGGTCTGGTAGAGGTCCTTCGCCGTCAGGGTCAGCGCGCCGAGGGTCTTGCCGTGGTAGCCGTTCTGCATCGAGATCAGCCGGCGCTTGCCGTGCGCCCTGGCCAGCTTGATCGCCGTCTCGGTGGCCTCCGTGCCGGACCCGGCGAAGTGCACCCGCTCGAGCCCGGCCGGTGCCACGGAGATGAGCTCCCGGGCGGCCGGACCGACCGCGGGATCGAGGAAGAGGCGGGTGGAAAGGGCTTGTTGTTCCGCCTGCCGTTGCACCGCCGCGACGATATGCGGATGGCCCGCACCCGTGAAGAAGACTCCGTATCCCCCGCAGTTGAGGAATTCCTGCCCGTCGGTGGTCACGACACGGGCTCCGGACGCGGACTGCTCTACCAGTCCGCCGAACATCGACGCCAGTTGACTGCGTCCCCTGCTCACATACTTACGGTGCAGGGTGATCGCGTCGTCATCCTCGGAAAGTGTGCCTTCTAACGAACCTGCGTTCATCTGTGAACTCCCCCGTTGAAACGCGGAATTTCATGTGCCGCTCGCCCGTGGGTCCTTTCCACGTTCCATCGCGGCCTTCAGTCGGGCCAGGGTCCTGCGCATGCCGTCCCGGTTGACCGCGGCGCGGTGGGCCGGCGGGGTGCCGGTGAAGACAAGGCCGAGAAGCTTGGCGGCCGGGGCGCTGCGTCCGGTCCGCAGGTCCTCCCAGTACTCCGTCACCAGGCTCTCCCCCTCCCGATCCTCGAATCGGTAGCCCCACAGCGCCACCGGCATGCCGAACGTCCGGACCTCGAAAGCGAATTCGCGCGCACGTTCGGCGCGGACGACCGTACAGGAGGTGAACCAGAACCACAAACGTCGACGATTGAATCCGATGAACCGGGATCCGGCCTGGAATTGTTGATTCCGAGACCAGACACCGACACATTCGGGGCTCCACTCACCCATGCGACGGACATCACTCAAAGCCAGGTAAACGGAATCGGCCGGAGCGGAAATGAGAGCGCTCTCCTCGACCTTCCCTCGCTGGTCCACCGGGTCTCCAAACATGCCGGGAGGTGCGCCACAACTCGTCTTTAAAAGTGCAAGATTTGACAGTCCTTCACTATAGCGGTGATCAATGGCGGGTCAACAGTGGAACAGGGAATTCCGCTTCAAATCGGGAAGGCCCGGGATGTACGAATGGGACAGCAAAGGCGCGCGGCGGTCGGTGACTTGTGACGTTGACCCCGGCACGACGCCACAGCACAATGAGCGCGCGCTCGTGAGAGCGCTCTCAATGTGACCTCTCCCACAACGTCGAGGAGATCCATGACCGGCAGCCAAGACCCGGTGCTCAGCCGCCGCGCGCTCATCGGGACCGGACTCGCTGCCGGCGCCGCGGCCCTCACCGCGGCCGGCGCCGGCCCGGCCGGAGCGGCGGAACGCCCGGCCACCGCCACGGCCACCGCCCCGCGCCGCGCGTACGCCTTCCTCGCCGCCGCCACGGACGCCTATCCGGACCACGGCACCGTCCGGCTGGCCCAGAGCTACACCGACCAGGCCGGCCTGTTCAGCACGGCGTTCACCTACGACAACGCCCTCGCCGTGCTGGCCCTCCTCGCCTCCCGCACCGAGGACGCCCGTACCCGGGCCACGGCACTCGGTGACGCGCTCCTCTACGCCCAGGCCCACGACCCGGCGTACGACGACGGCAGACTGCGCCAGGCCTACAACGTGGGCCCATACACCTTCTACGACGGTTCCCCGCAGCCGGACGGGTTCGTCCGGGCGGACGGCACGGCCAACGTCGGCACCCAGTTCGGCTTCACCGGCACGGCGGTGGGCGACATGGCGTGGGCGGGCATCGCGCTCAGCGCGCTCGCCCGGCGGACCGGAAAGCGGCGCTTCCTCGCCGGGGCCGTGCGGATCGGCGAGTGGACCGAACGCGTCGGCCGCACCGACGAACCCCTCGGCGGCTACAAGTTCGGTGTCAACGGGGCCAACGAGCGGCTGCCGTTCACCTCGACCGAGCACAACACCGACCTGATCGGCCTCTTCGGGCGGCTCGCCGGGCTCACCGGGGACCGGGTGTGGCGGGAACGGCGCGCGCGGGCCGCTGCCTTCGTCAAGGGCATGTGGGAGCCCTCCGGGGGCTTCTTCTACACCGGCACCAACGACGGCGTGACCATCAACAAGTCCCCGATCCCCGAGGACACCCAGACCTGGACCCAACTCGCCCTGAGATCACCTGCGTTCGCCCGCTCGCTGGACTGGGCGGCGACCCGCCTCGCCGTCCTGGACACGGCCGAACGCCGCAACAGCACGGTCCCCGCGGGCCAGTCCTACGAGGGCGTGACCTTCAGCTCCGCGAGTGTCCTGGCGAACGAGGACGCCCCGATCGCCGACGGCCGGCCCAAGCCCGACCGCGACGGCGTGTGGTTCGAGGGCACGGCCCACCTGGCACTCGCGCTGCGACACCGGCACGCGCCCGGGGACGAGGCCCGCGCCCGACGTCTGCTCGCCTCGGTCGAGCGGGCGCAGGACCTGCTGGGCGGCGGCCAGACGATCGGGGGCAGCGCCGTTCCGGAACGTTCCGGTGTCGTCTCGGCCAGCAGCCCGCTCGACACCGGGTTCGGGTTCGGCTACTACCCCTACCGGCACACCGGTGCGACCGCCTGGTACCTGCTGGCAGCGGCCCGCGCCAACCCGCTGGAAGCCTGAGGGCCGGTTTGCGTTCGGCGGCGCCGGGAAACCCGGGGCGGACGAACTGCCCGCTGGAGGGAGTGCCCATGCCCTCGCGCCGCGACGAACCTCACGGCCGCGCCCTGCTGAGCGACGCACTGCGCAACAAGGGCGTCGCCTTCACCGAGGAGGAACGGGAGAGGTACGGCCTGGTGGGCATGTTGCCACCCGGTGTGCTCTCCCTCGAACAACAGGCGCGGCGGGCCTGGGAGCAGCTGTGCTCCCAGGACGGAGATCTAGCGAAGAACGTGTACCTGGAGCAGCTCCACGACCGCAACGAGGTGCTGTACCACCGGCTCCTCGCCGACCACCTCACCGAGCTGCTGCCCATCGTGTACGACCCGACGGTGGGCGAGGCGATCAAGCGGTACAGCCACGAGTTGCGCGGTCCCCGCGGGGTGTTCCTGTCGGTGGACCGTCCGCAGGACGTGCGGTCCGCGTTCGAGGCACTGGAGTTGGGTCCGGACGACGTCGACCTGGTGGTGGCCACCGATGGCGAGCAGATCCTCGGCATCGGGGACTGGGGCGTCGGCGCCATGCGGATCTCCATCGGCAAGCTGGCCGTCTACACGGCCGCCGCCGGCATCCACCCGGGCCGTGTGATCCCGGTCGTGCTGGACGTCGGCACCGACAACCAGGCGTTACTCAACGACCCGCTGTACGTGGGCAACCGGCACAGCCGGGTGCGCGGGAAGGACTACGACGCGTTCGTCGCCGCGTACGTCGACACCGTGCGGGAGCTGTTCCCGCACGCCCTGCTGCACTGGGAGGACTTCGGCCCGGACAACGGCCGCCGCCTGCTGGAGACGTACGGCGAGAAGGCCAGCACGTTCAACGACGACATGCAGGGCACCGGCGCCATCGCCCTGGCCTGTGTGCTGAACGCGGCACGCGTCTCGGGTACGCCGATGCGCGAGCAGCGGGTGGTGGTGTTCGGCGCGGGCACGGCCGGGGTGGGCATCGCTGACCAGCTGCGGGACGCGATGGTCCGCGACGGTCTGGGGCACGACGAGGCCACGGCCCGCGTCTGGTGCGTGGACCGGCAGGGCCTGCTGCTGCGCTCCACCGAGGGACTGCGGGACTACCAGCGGGCGTACGCCCGTCCCGACGACGAGTGGGACGACCCGCCGGTGGGGCTGCAGGAGGTCGTGGACCGGGTCCACCCGACGGTGCTGGTCGGCACGTCCACCGTGCGGGACGCCTTCACGGAGGACGTCGTACGGTCCATGGCGCGGCAGGTGGAGCGGCCGGTCGTGCTGCCGCTGTCCAACCCGACCGAGAAGATGGAGGCGCATCCCGAGCAGGTCCTGCGGTGGACCGGCGGCAAGGCCCTCGTCGCGGCCGGCGTTCCGCTGCCGCCGGTGGAACTGGACGGCACGACGTACGTCATCGGCCAAGCCAACAACGCGCTGGTCTACCCGGGGCTCGGGCTCGGCGCCGTGGTGGCGCGGGCCTCCCGGGTCACCGACGGGATGCTCCAGGCCGCGGCCGAGGCGGTGGCGGATCTGGCCGATCCGTCCGGGCCCGGTGCCCCGCTGCTGCCGCAGGTGGAGAACCTGCGCGCCTCGTCCGCGACGGTGGCGACGGCGGTCGCGCGCCGCGCCGCCGCGGACGGGGTGGCGGGCGCCGACCTGGACGACGTCATCCAGCGGGTGCAGGACGCCATGTGGGAGCCGGACCACCCCGGGCTGGGCGCGTGACTCCCCACCTGACCTTGCCTCAGCTGCTGTGGACGCCGACCTCGTGCAGTGAGTAGCCCCAGTCCGTGCCGCGGTCCAGGCCCTGGACGCGGACGTAACGGGCCGGTGTGCCGGTGAACCTGGCGGTGTCCAGGCCGCCGTCGCCGGAGTCGGTGGACCAGGCGGTGCGCCAGTGCGTGCCGTCGGTGGAGAGGTCGACGCGGTACGACTTCCCGTACGCGCGTTCCCAGTCGAGGGTGACCCGTCCGACGAGGTTCGTGGAGCCCAGGTCGACCTGCCACCACTGGTCGTCGCTCCAGTCGGCGGCCCAGCGGGTGCCGGTGTCGCCGTCCACGGCCCGGTCCGGCGCGTAGCTCGTGAACGGGTTCGACTCGGACGAACTCGCCGTCGCCGAGGCGCCCCTGGCGAGGTTGACGCCGGCCTGGTGTTTCTCGGACGCGCCCCAGGTGTCGAGGTAGGACTCGGCGCCCCGGAAGAGGTCGTCGACCACGTCCTGGCCGCCGACGAGCCGGATGTCCTCGATCCAGTCCGGGACGAGGCCGTAGTGCGCGGCTCCGTCGGTGTTGAGGTCCCAGGTGCGCTGACCGGTGGTCTGCCGGTCGATGACGGATCCGCCGTCGACGCTCTTGAAGGGGTAGGTGACCTTGTGGGCGGCGTCCGCGCCGCGCGGGGCCGGCCAGCCGCCGACGCCGTTCATGTCGGTGCCGTAGCCGTAGCCCACGCCGTACTTGTCGCGCAGGGCGTCGGTGCGCTTCGCCTCCGCGCCGAACTCCTCGGAGCCGTGCATGTACTGGGCGACGAAGCCGCCGAGGCCGTAGACCCGCTCGGTCCAGTTCAGGTCCATCCAGCTGTGCGAGGACAGGACGCCGGGGTAGGACGCGGACTCGAAGATGTCGAGGACCCGGCCCGTGGCCTTGACGCTCATGTGGTCGATCTCGAGCATCATCTTGCGTTTCATCATGCCGCGCACGGCGTACTCGCCGAGGTCGGTGAGCCCGCGGGTGTTGCACTGGGCGTCCGCGGCGTACGAGGGGACGTCGACCCCCGCCGGGAGTTTCGCCTCGGCCTCGGGTGCGGCGGCCCCGCCGATGGGGTTGTCGTGCTGGGGTCCGGTGCACTTCTCGGTCTTCCAGAAGGTGCCGGTCGACAGGAACTGCCCGACGTTGATGGCGGTTCCGAGGCCGCCCTCGTCGAAGCGGACCCCGCACAGGGCGTTGTCGAACTTGTGGCACAGGAACATGCTGCGCACGCCGAGCGCGTACAGCTCGTCCAGGCCTTTGTCGATGTCGGCCTTGTTGCACTGCGCGATGTCGAGGATCTGCTTGCAGCCGAACGGCTCGGAGGTCTCCACGCCGAGGATCACGGCCAACTTGCCCTGCTCGACGACCTGTCGGGCCTGTGCGCTGTCGGTGACGATCCGGAACCAGCCCTTGCCGGTACCGCCGTACATCGTGTCGACGTAGGCCTGGAGGTCGTACGTCAGCTTCGCCTGGAGGCGGATCGACGTCATCTCGTCGCAGCTGCGGTCCTTGAAGAAGTAGACCGAGCAGATCATGCCGTTGGTGACGAGGTCGTTGACGAGGACCCGCTGGCCGCCGCGCCAGGCGCGCTCGACCCAGGCGTAGTAGTTCTGCTGGTGGGTCAGCGAGTTGTACCGGGGCCAGTCCTTGAAGGTGGGCCAGCCGTTCGGGTCGTGCTTGCCGTCACCGCCGTTGGTGATGAAGTCGAAGACTGCGAGGGAGCCGTCGGGGTAGTGCTCGGGGCAGTCCTTGAGGGCGTCGGCGATCCCTGCCTCGGAGAAGGTCTTCCCGCAGATGAGCCGCCCGCCGAAGCCCTCGTTGGCGAAGAGGTGGTCGTGCGCGTCGACGAACCCGCGTACCTCGCCGGCGGAGTTGGTGCCCTTGAACGGCTCGCCCGTGACGTTGATCTGCGAGTCCGGCGCGGGTCGCGCGGTCGGCACCCACCAGTCGGCGGCCGCCGCGGAGCTCGGAGTGGGGCCGAGGGTCATGGTCAGCACGAGAAGGAGCAGCGAGACGAGGGTGACGTCTTTGCGGCTGCGGTACGGGCGTCGAGCGTCGGTCACTACCCACGTCCCTTGGGGTTGTCATGAGCGGCACAAGGTGTGGGACGAGGATCACCGTTGTTGCATGCCGCGTCAATACTTCGCGGTAACTTCCCGTCGGCGCCGGCCCCTTACGCGACCAGCCCGGCCTTCTCGCAGTCCGCGCGGAGCCCCGGGGCGCAGATCTGGTTCACGGTGTACACGCCGTCCTTGACGAGGGTCTGCTCGATGTTGTCGACCGTCACCGTGCGCGGGGTGAGCAGGACGGCGGGGACGCGCCGGGTGGTGGGGGTGTCGAACGTCGTCGTGGCGATGTCACGGAGGTCCTTGCCGCGGCCCAGCGCCACGGCCATGGCGGCGGCCGCGTCCGCTTCCGCCTCGAACGGCTTGTACACCGTCATGTACTGCTCGCCCTTGACGATGCGCCGTACGGCCGCGAGGTCGGCGTCCTGTCCGGTGACGGGGGGAAGGCTCCGGACGCGGGCGCTCTTGAGGGCGGAGATGACACCGGCGGCGATGTCGTCGTTGGCCGCCAGGACGCCGTCGATCCGGTTGGGGCCCAGCGCGGCTATGGCAGCGGACATGTTGGTGTGGGCGTTCTCCGTGCTCCAGCCCAGGGTTTCGTACGACCTGCTGATATTCACCTCGTCGGTGAGGACGGAGAGCGCGCCCCTGCGGAACCAGGCCGCGTTGGCGCTGATCGGGTCGCCGTTCATCATGACGACGTCCTCGCCTCTCCCCCTCTCCGCCAAGGCCTTCAGGAGCGCCTCGCCCTGGAGCCGGCCGACCTGTGCGCCGTCGAAGGTGACGTAGCCCGAGATCGGGCCCTCGCCGAGCCGGTCGTAGGCGACGACCGGGACGCCCTCCTTGCGGGCCTCCTGGATCGAGGAGCGCAGCGCCTTGGTGTCGGCGGGGCCGAGGATCAGGACTCTGGCCCCCTTGGTGATCATGGAGACCATCTGCTGCCGCTGCCGCGTCGCGTCGCCGTCGGCGTTGGCGTACTCCACGGTGCAGTCGGGGCAGACCTCCTTGACCCGCTTCTCGATCAGCGGCTTGTCCGACCGCTCCCAGCGGGGAGTCGACCGGTTCGGGAGCAGCAGGCCGACGGTGAAGCCGCCCGAGCCCTTGCCTGCGTCGTCTCCGCCGCAGCCCGCCAGGGACACCGTCAGCAGCCCCGCGACGAACGTCGCGAGCCCCTGCCACACACGGGACCTCATGACGGATACCAGCCTTTCCTCCGGGGCCCGGCCTCCGCCGGAGCCGGCTCGCTGCGCGGTACGACGATCTCGCTCCACACCTGTTTGCCACCCGCCACCGGCACCGTGCCGAAGGACTCCGCCATCGCCTCGACCAGGAGCAGGCCGCGGCCGCCGGTGGACTCCCAGTCCACGATCACCGGTTTGGCGGGCGCCCGCGGCGAGGAGTCGCTCACGCTGACCCGTACCCGGTCCCCGCGCAGCACCAGATCGACGCGGACCGGTCCCTGCGTGTGCACCAGGGCGTTGGTGACCAGTTCGGACACGACCAGCAGCACCGCGTCGGACGCCTCCTCGACGTTCCACCGACGCAGGGTGCGCGCGGTGAAGCGGCGGGCGTGCATGACGGCGTCGGGCAGCCGCCACACCGCCCAGCCGGCTCGTATCGGCCGGCTCTCCATACCGTCGTAGCGCAGCAGCAACAGGGCCACGTCGTCCTCACGACGGCCGATCTCGCCGAGCAGTTCGTCGGCCATCCGCCCCGGATCCGCCGGATCGACCGCGGTGAGCGCGGCCCGCAGGCGGTCCATGCCCTCGTCCAGCGGCAGGTCGGCGGCCTCGACCAGGCCGTCGGTGACCAGGGCGAGCACCGTGCCGGGGGTCAGGGCGACGGCGGTCATGGGGAACTCCGCATCCGCGAGGATGCCCAGCGGCGGCCCGCCCTCGACCTGCACCTCCTCGGTGGCGCCGTCCGGATGGCGTACCAGCGGTGCGAGGTGTCCGGCCCGGACGAACAGGGTGTTGCCCTCCTCCATGTCCAGTTCGACGTAGCAGCAGGTGGCGAACAGGTCCGTCTCCATGCCGACGAGGAGGCGGTTGGCATGGGAGACGACGACGTCGGGCGGGTGGCCCTCCACCGCGTACGCCCTGACCGCCGTGCGCATCTGCCCCATGATCGTCGCGGCTCCGGCGCTGTGTCCCTGCACGTCGCCGATGACCAGCGCGACCCGGTCCTCGGACAGCGCGATGACGTCGTACCAGTCGCCGCCCACCTGCAGTCCCCGCCGGGCGGGCAGATAGCGGGCCACGGCACTCCCGCCGGGCAGCACGGGAAGGCGGCGGGGCAGCAGACTGCGCTGGAGCATCGTGGCGAGTTCCTGCTCGGCGTCGTGCGCGTGCGCCCGCTGGAGGGCCTCCCCGACCAGGGCCGCGGTGGCGGTCAGCAGGGACCGCTCCTCGGGGACGAACTCGTGCGGCTGGTCCCAGCCGACCAGGCACACACCGGCGACCCTGCCCTTGGCAGGAAGCGGCAGGACGGCCAGGCCTCCGCTGCCGATGCCGGCGAGGCCGGACTCGAGGACCGTACCGGCCGGCCACAGGTCCATCCGTCCGTCCCGCAGCGCCATCCGCAGGGTGGGCAGGCCGGTGATCGGGGCGTCGGGCCACTCCGAACGCCACTCGGAACGCCAGATCTCCGGCCAGGCCTCCGGCTGCGGCGGGTCGAGCACGGTGACCATGAGCCGGTCGTCCAGCAACTCGGCCAGCGCCACGCGGTCGGCGCCCAGTGGCTCGCGCAGCGCGGTGACCACGACCCGGCTGACGTCACGTACGGTGGCGGCGTCGTCGAGCGCGGCGGTCAGCCACTGGATCCTGGACACGTCGTCGGCGCTACGGCGCAGCACGGAGGTCGCCGTCACCACGCCCAGTACCTTTTCCGGCCGGTCGTCGGTGCCCGCCGCGACCCGGCAGCTCAGGCTCAGCCAGCGCATCTCGCCGGTGGGGCGGCGGACCCGGAACTCCAGCTCCCGCCTGCCGAACGCCTGGGGGGACGGCTCCAGGACCGACATCAGGGCGTGCATGTCCTCCGGGAGGGCGTGCGCGAGCAGGGTGTCGGCCTTGCCGTCGAAGTCCTGCGGCGTGATGCCGACCAGGTCGAGCAGGGTCTCGTCCGCCTCGATGAGGCCGGTGTCGGGCACCAGGACGAAGGACCCGACGCGCAGGCCGCGCAGGGCCGGACTCAGCAACGGCGGCTCCGGGGAGCGGCCGTTCACGGGGCGGAGCAGGTGGGCGAGAGCGTCGGCGTACCGCTCCAGGAACCCACGTTGCTCGGCCTCGAAGCCGCCCGCGAAGGACCCCACGACGACCAGGCAGCCCAGCCGTACGCCCTCCCAACCGAGGGGCAGCGCGCCGAACGAAACGTCCCCCCGGGCCGGTGCCGGGCCGCCCTCGGAGTAGGAGGCGAGTGCGGCGGGATTCAGCCACACGGGCCGGTCGGCGCGGAAGGCGTGCGCGGCGGGTGAGTCACCGGACAGCGGCAGCTTCTGCGGCAGCCCGTATTCGGCGGTGGCGCATCCGGTGGTCTCCGCCAGCAGGAGCTCGGCGCCCGCGGCATCGGGCACATAGAGGGCCGCCAGCGCGACTCCGGCGAAGGTCAGGGCCCGGTCACTCACGGCGGCCTCTGGCGCCGAGAGCGGTGAACCGGTGTCCACGACTTCGGCCTCGGACACTCGCGACTGCGAGACTCCGGCCCGGGCAGGGCCGTCATGAGGCATGTCCGCAACCTACCTCCCGTCCATGCCGCCAGGTGCCGACAGGGTGAGATCGGGGCACCCACACACAAGAATCGCATAAACGGTCCAACGGTACAGAACTATGCATTTGCCTGCGACGGGCTGCCGCCGGGCGGGGGCACGAGCCGGCCGGACTGCTCCACTCGCCCACGTGCGAGGGGGTGTCGCCGGGGCCGGTCGGTGGGCCGTGCCGCTGCGCTCGCAGATCATCGCGGCCGGTGTCAGACTGACGACGTGGTCGACGCGTGGCTCGGTGAGGAGGCCGGAAGGCGCCATGCTCGATGCGGGAGCCGACTGTACCGGGGTGGTCGGGCGAAGGCCCCACCCCGCCGGGGCGGGTGACGCCGCGTCTCGACCGCCCGAGCCGCAGCCGCGCCTACGTGCGCGAGCGCGGCCCCGGGCCGTCACCGCGAGCGCCCTCGCACCGCATCGCACACGCGCCCGTCCGACCCGCCTTCGCAGCCCCCGTTCCGCGATGCGCGCGCGCCGTTCCACCCCCGCACCGCGCCGGCGGACAAGGGAGGTCCCGCACATGAAGGCCTGCATACGGGACGCGGCGCTCGCCCTGGCCGCGGTCTCGACGGCGGTCGCTCTGGCGGCCTGCGGGGCGGGCAGCGGGAACGACTCCGTCGGGGGGGACCCACCGACGATCGGTCTGCTGCTACCGGACGCCACCACGGCCCGCTGGGAGACGCAGGACAGGCCCCTGCTGGAGAAGGAGATCGAGAAACGGTGCGCCGACTGCGCGGTCGAGCACGCCAACGCCAAGAACGATGTGGCCATCCAGCAGGAACAGATGGACTCGATGATCACCAAGGGCGTCGACGCCATCGTGCTCGTCGCCGTGGACGCCCGCTCGCTCGGCCCCGCCGTCAGGAAGGCGGACCAGGCGGGCATCCCCGTCATCGCCTACGACCGCCTCGCCCAGGGCCCGATCGCGGGCTTCGTCTCGTTCGACGGCGAGGAGGTCGGCAGGCTCCAGGGCGGGGCGCTGCTGAAGGCCATGGGTGACGACGCGGACAGCGGGGGCGACCGGCAGATCGTCATGATGAACGGTGATCCCAGCGATCCCAACGCGGTGTCGTTCAAGAAGGGCGCGCTGTCCGTGCTCCAGGGGAAGGTGAAGATCGGGAAGGCCTTCGACACGCTTCAGTGGAGGACGGAGAATGCGAACACGAACATGTCCGGCGCCATCTCCGCCCTCGGCGTCGGCAACATCCACGGCGTCTACGCCGCCAACGACGGCCTCGCCGCCGGGAGCATCTCTGCCCTCAGGGCGAACAAGGTCAGCCCGCTGCCTCCGGTCACCGGACAGGACGCCGAACTGGGAGCGCTGCAGCGCATGCTCGCCGGCGACCAGTACATGACCGTCTACAAGCCCTTCGCCCCCGAGGCGGCCGGCGGCGCCGCCCTGGCCGTGGCCGCGGCCCGTGATGAAAACCTCGACCGTGTCGCGGACGACAAGGTGACGGCCGACGACGGGAAACTGGTACCGGCCGTCATGCTCGCCCCGGTGTCCGTGACCGTCGACAACATCAAGGACACCGTGGTGAAGGACGGCGTGTACACGGTCCAGCAGGTCTGCATCCCCCAGCTCGAGGCCGCCTGCGCCAAGGCCGGACTGACCTGACAGGCGGTCCCGGCGCTCCGGGGCCCGGAAGGAGATGGTTCCGTGCCGAGTCCCCCCTTGCTGGCGCTGCGCGGCGTGTGCAAACGCTTCGGCGTCGTCGACGTCCTCACGGACATAGAGCTGGAGATCCACGCCGGCCAGGTCGTCGCACTGCTGGGCGACAACGGGGCCGGCAAGTCCACCCTGGTCAAGGTGATCTCCGGAGTCACACCCGCGGACAAGGGCATGATCGAGTGGGAGGGCCGGCCGGTCCACATCCGGCGTCCTCACGACGCCCGCGTCCTCGGCATCGCCACCGTCTACCAGGACCTCGCGCTGTGCGGGAACCTCGACGTCGTCGGCAACCTGTTCCTCGGTCGGGAGATCCGCCGGTACGGGCTCCTCGACGAGGTGGAGATGGAGCGCCGCTCCCTGGACCTGCTCAAAAGGCTGACCAGGGGCGTCCCCGACCTGCGCGCCCCCGTCGTCTCCCTCTCCGGCGGTCAGAGACAGACGGTCGCCATCGCCCGTTCGCTCCTCGGCGAGCCGCGCGTCCTCCTTCTGGACGAACCGACCGCGTCCCTGGGCATCGAGCAGACCGGCGAGGTCCTCGACCTCGTCGACCGGCTGCGCGAGCGCGGCCTGGGGGTACTGCTCATCAGCCACAACATGGGCGACGTCAAGGCCCTCGCGGACCGGGCCGCCGTACTGCGGCTCGGCCGCAACAACGGCTTCTTCGACGTGAACACCGCGTCCCAGGAACAGATCATCTCCTCCATCACCGGCGCCACCGAGAACGTGCCCCGCCGGATGGTCCCCCGGGAGGCGGGTTGGTGAAAGGGAAGCGCTTCGCCCGGACCGTGGAGGGCTGGGTCGCCGTCTTGCGGCGCAAGCTGAACGCCGGTGAGCTGGGTTCCCTGCCCGTCGTCCTCGTCCTCGCCGCGATCTGGATCGTCTTCCAGTCCCTCAACGCGAACTTCCTCTCACCCCGCAACCTGTCCAATCTCAGCGTGGACATCGTGGGCACGGGGCTCATCGCCGTGGGCATCGTCTTCGTGCTGCTGCTCGGCGAGCTCGACCTGTCGGTCGGCTCGATCAGCGGACTCGCGGCGGCCGTCTTCGCGGTGCTGAACGTGAACAACGGCGTACCGGAGTGGCTGGCCGTCGTCGTGGCGGTGCTCGCGGGAACCGTCGCGGGTACCGTCCAGGGCTACTCCTTCGCCAGAACCCGGGTGCCGGCGTTCGTCGTCACCCTCGCGGGGCTGCTCACCTGGAACGGCCTCATGCTCTCCATCCTCGGCACCAGCGGCACCGTCAACCTCGACGAGAACGGCCTGGTCGCCGAGCTGACCAGCCACTACTTCACCAACGACGCCGCCGCGTACAGCGTGGCGACGGTCGGCGCGGGCCTGGTGTTCCTCGTGTCGTACCAGGACCGGCGGCGCCGCCAGGCCGTCGGCATGCCGCACCGCACGCTGCGGAGCATCCTGGTGCGCACGGTGATCCTCGCGGTGATCGCGTTCGCCGCCGCGTACGTGCTCAACAGTTTCCAGGGGCTGCCGCTCGCCCTGCTGATCTTCCTCGTGCTGGTGGCCGGCCTCGACGTCCTCCTGCGCCGCACACACTACGGACGGCAGGTCTACGCCCTCGGCGGTGGCGTGGAGGCGGCACGACGGGCCAGCCTCAGCGTGACGCGGGTGCAGACGGCGGTGCTCGCGGTCTCGGGCACCATGGCCGCGGTCGGCGGCCTGTTCCTGGCGTCCCGCATCACCTCGGTGAGCCAGAGTTCGGGGTCGGGCGTGCTGCTGCTCAACGCCATCGCGGCGGCCGTGATCGGTGGCACCAGTCTGTTCGGGGGGCGCGGCACGACCTGGTCGGCGGTGCTCGGCATGCTGGTCATCCAGTCGATCGCGTCGGGCATGGCGATCACGGACACCCCCGCCGCCGTCCAGTTCATGATCACGGGAGGCGTGCTCTTCGCCGCGGTGATGATCGACTCGCTGTCGCGTCGCTCGCACGAGGCACACGGGCGGGCTTGAGAACGTCGGCCCCCGTGGCGACCAGCGCGCCCGGGGCCCCGACGGACCCCGGGCGACAGCTCAGTGCGGCAGTGTCTGCGTCAGTGCCTCAGGTTCGCGCCGACCGCGGCCGTGACGAGGCGGTCCCGTTCGGTACGGGTGAACAGTCCCTCGGACAGCCATGTGTCGGCGAGGCTGCGCACCGCCCGCACGAAACGCCCGGAGGTCGTGAACGGGGCCTGCGCCCAGAGCACGTCGAGGAAGGTGAGACCGTCGGCGCGGGCACGGTTCGGTACGCCCGAGTCGGTCGCTCCGAACACGACGACGGGTTCGGAGCGCTTGAAGTAGGCGTGGTAGCGGGCGTCGTCCGCGACGTGGAACGGGGCGAGGGTCAGGCCGTGCGTGGTGAAGTGCAGCGGGCGGCCTCCGGGACGGATCGAGTCGGCGAGATTCGCCCCGGAGAGTGAAGTCCCGGTAGAAGGAGAACGAGCGGAACCCGGTCTCCGGACTCCTGGCCACCAGCAGGACCGGCCCGTAGAACACCGACTGGAGAGCGTCGCCGCGGTCAACGACGGGATCGACCCGCCCTCGTCCAACGACACCGTGAACCCGCGCTGGGGCACCTGGCCGGAGTCCGGGCAGCAGTGGGCCGAGCTGACCTGGTTGTCGGCGAAGACGATCGACAAGGCCGAGGTGTACTTCTTCGACGACGACGAGGGCATCGACATGCCCGCTTCGTGGAAGCTCCAGTACTGGAACGGCAGCGCCTACGTCGACGTGCCCGGTGCGAGCGGCTACCCGCTGGCCAAGAACCAGGGCGTCCTCACCATGGTGGTCGCCTTCCTGGAGGCGCCCCCCCCCGCTGCCGCAGCCGTCACCTTCACCACCACGGGGGTGAACCAGAACGGCGGCAACTGCCTTGATCTCCCCGGCAGTTCCTCGACCAACGGGACGCAGCTGCGTGCGTTCTCGTGCGGTTCTGGAGCGAACCAGAACTTCGGCTTCACCCCGGTCCCGGGGGCGAGCGACACATACACGATCACCACCCGGTCCGGTCAGTGCGTCGACGTCTACGGCGCGTCCACGGCGGACAACGCGGCGGTCATCCAGTGGCCCTGCCACGGCGGGACGAACCAGCGGTGGCGGCTCACTCCCGTGTCGGTGAGCGGTACGGACAAGACCTTCAACCTGGTCTCCGTCAGCTCCGGCAAGTGCGTGACGCCGAGTGGCGGTTCGTCGGCATCGAACACCGACCTGGTGCAGTTGCCGTGCGCCACCGCGAACGGCAGGGTGTGGCGGCTGCCCGGCTTCAGCGGCGGCGGCACGGGCACGAAGACCTTCACCAACCCGCTCTCCCAGCACGGGCCCGACCCCTGGCTGACGTACTACGACGGGTACTACTACCTCGCCACCACGACCTGGAACTCGACGGTCACCATGCGCAAGGCCGGCACCCTGGCGGGCCTCGCCACGGCCACCGACCAGGTGATCTTCAACCTGACCCGGCCCAACGGGGCCGGCACCATGTGGGCCCCGGAGTTCCACCTGCTCGACGGCCCAGGCGGGAAGCGCTGGTACTTCTACTACACGGCCGGGCGGGAGCCGTACGACCTGGGCACCCAGCGGATCCATGTGCTGGAGAGCGCCGGTCTGGACCCGATGGGGCCGTACACCTTCAAGGCCGACCTGCTCGACCCGGCCCAGGACAACACCTGGGAGCTGGACCCGAGCATCCTGCAGCTGAACGGCAAGCTGTACCTGCTCGGCACCTTCTACAACGGCTCGCAGCCCATGTTCATCCGGCCGCTGTCGAACCCCTGGACCGCGAGCGGCACCCGCCGGGTGCTGTCCACGCCGACCTACAGCTGGGAGACGGTGGGCGGCGCGGTCAACGAGGGCGCCGAGGTGCTCCAGCGGAACGGCAAGACGTTCATCATCTACTCCGCGAGCCACTGCTCCACGCCGGACTACAAGATGGGCATGCTGACGTACAACGGCGGAGGCCCGCTGAGTTCCTCGTCCTGGGTGAAGTCGCCGAACCCGGTCTTCCAGCGGTCCAACGCGGGCGGGGTGTACGGGCCCGGCCACAACGGCTTCTTCAAGTCGCCCGACGGCACCGAGGACTGGATGGTGTACCACGCCAACAACTCCGCGAGCGGCGGCTGCGACATGAACCGGTCCACCAGGGCGCAGAAGTTCACGTGGAATGCCGACGGCACTCCGAACTTCGGCACCCCGGTGGTCCTCGGAGTCACCCTGCCCGCGCCCTCAGGCGAGTAGCCCGGTGAGGAACGGTGCGAGGGTTCGGGTGAGCGTGTTGTGCGACGGGGCGGCGAACAGCGGGTCGAGGTGGTTCATCCCGTTGTCCGTCTCGTACGTCGCGTACGGGATGCGCGAGTTCGCCACGACCTCGCGTGCGGCCGACACGATCGTCCCCTTGGCGTAGCTCGTCTGGAAGGCGTACAGGGGAACGTCGAGGCCTGCGGTGTGCAGCAGCCGCAGGCCCAGCGAGCGAGCCAGAGCGGTGTCCTCGTAGGGGTCGGTGACGTCGAGGTCCACCGACAGCCGGGCCGGCCAGTACCACTCCCAGACGGTCGGCTCCGGTCCCGCGTACGCCGTCGCGACGCGGCTGATCGGTGTGATGCCGGTGTCGATCCACCCGCGTACGTCACCGCTGTCGGCGAGGTGTCCCGAGTGCACGCTGATGTCGTTGGGCCAGCCGAAGCCGGTGTCCACCAGGGTGCCCAACAAGGCGGCATTGGTGACGGGGGTAGGCGGTCGCAGGGCCTCGGGCATCCGGGGTTGCAGGACCGAGCGGCCGTCCGGGTCGGTGTGCGCGTACCAGCCCGCGAGTTGATACCAGATCTGCGTGCTCTCCGCGCGGTCGCCCAGACCGACCGCGCTCAGGGTCATGTCGAAGACCGCGCCGTCCTCGATGGCCGCCAGCCGCTGCCGCACCTCCTCCGGTGCGTTGTGGATCGGCTCGCCCGTTCCGTCGAAGGCGCCGCGCACCCCGCCGTCGACCAGGGCGAGGGCCGCGAGGTCCCGGTATCCGGGGCGGCCGTCGAAGTCCCAGGCGGCGTACGCCAGCGCGGTGGTGGCGCCCCAGGAGTGGCCGCCGAGCACCACCCGACGCCAGCCGCCGCATGCAGCGGCGGCCACGACCGTGTGCAGGTCCGCCACGGTGCGAGCGAGGCCCCAGCGCGCGGCGAAGGCGGAGGTGGTGGGGTCCTGCGAGCGGTAGTGGCCGTCCAGGTAGTACGCGGCCGGGTCGGCGGTGGCGAACCCGGCGCGGTCGGTCAGGTTCTCCTCGCGCCGGTCGAACCCCCACACCTGCACGCCGGGCACGGCCGCGACGAGGTCCCGGGCCGGCAGCCGGAAGTCGTCGGCGGCTCCGAACATGCCGGGAACCAGCACCAGGACCGTGTGCGCCGTGTCGGGGCCGACCTTGAGGACATGCACGCGGTCCGTGCCGGCCGGGCCGCCCCCGGCGCCCACGGACAACGGGACGTACGGCTCCCGGCCCCGCCCGGCGGCGGCAGCGGAGCCGCCCACCGTGGACGTCAAAGCAAGGCCGCCGACGAGTGCGCCCAGCACCGCTCTGCGCGGCAGGGCGCTCGTCATGGGGCGCACCCGCCCACGCGCTTGCTGCTCAGCGCCACGTCGTCCATGCGGAGGTCGTACGAGGAGGGCGTGGGATCGGCCTGGTACAACTGCCAGCCCAGCTTGAGCTGGTCGAAGCGGGGGAAGACGAAGTCGTCGGCCGTGCCGCCGTGTTGCTTGGTGGACGCGGTCAACTCGGGCTTCTCCACACCGTCCATGTAGACGGTGACACGGTTGTCGGTCGCGTCGAGGTGGAACTCGACGCACTGCCAGGTCCCGGCCGTGGCGGGGGCGGAGGTCTTCCAGGCGGTCCAGTCGCCGGTGGGGCCCAGGTCGGAGCCGACGCCCCAGAAGTTGCCCTGGTCGGTGGGAGCGTACTGGCCGCCCAACGGCCGTACCAGCGTGGGGGCGTTGGAGCCGGAGGCCTCCGCGATGGTCCAGTGCGCCCAGTCGGGTGCCGTGGGGAACCGGTCCACGCGCAGCCGCAGCCGGGCCCAGAAGCTGTTGCCGGCGGGTGCGAGGTCGGAGAGGACGAGGAAGGCGCGGCCGTTGCCTTCCGTATGGAGTCTGAGCTGGCGGCCGTGTCCGGTGGTGCTCCGTTCGACGGTCAGCGAACCGTTGGAGGTGTCGCTGGTCCAGCCGCGACCCGCGCTGACCGGGCCAAGGGGAAGTCGGTCGAAGTTCTCCCGGACGAAGGTTCCGTACGAGGGCCCGCTCGTGGCTTCGTGCGGGGCTTCCCGCGGGGCGGGGGCGGCAGAGGCGGTGGGGGGTATCGCAAGCAGCGTGGCGGCCGACACCAACGCGGCGGCGAGCTTCCTCATGCGTGTCATGGGGCCAGTCTGCAACATTGAAAGCTCAAGAAACATAAGCGACTTGAGCGGATGTCCGCAGTGCGGCCGGCTTGCGGATCAGCAGCAGCGCCGCGTCGTCGTGCAGCCGCCCGCCCACGTGCGCCAGCAACTCGTCGTGGAGCCCGGTGAGGGTACGCGCCGGCTCGTCGGACACATGGCGGGCCAGTCCCTCCACGAGCGGATAGAACGCGCGGTCGCGGTCGCGGGCCTCGATGACGCCGTCGGTGTAGAGCAGCAGCTGGTCGCCGTCGGCGAAGAGCAGTTGCTGGAGGCTGGGAGTCTGCTCCGTGAGGGCGCGCAGCCCGAGGGGAGGTGCGGGGTGTGTGGGCTCGACCGCCTCGACCGCGCCGCTCGCACGCACCAGCAGCGGGGGCGCGTGGCCGCAGTTGACCACCTCCAGCCGCCCGTCCCGGGGATACCCGGCGACCACGGCGGTGACGAAGTCGTCGCCCCCGAGGTTGCGCGCCAGGCTCCGCTCGATCCGGTCGACGACGGCGAGGAGGTCTGGTTCGTCGTAGGCGGCCTCGCGGAAGACACCGAGCACGAGGGCCGCGGTCCCGACGGCCGGGAGTCCCTTGCCGCGTACATCGCCGACGATCAGCCGCACGCCGTACGGGGTGGGTATCAGCGCGTAGAGATCCCCGCCTATACGGGCCTCGGCCGCCGCGGCGCTGTAGCGGACGGCCGTCTGGAACGGTCCGACGGTCGCCGGGACGGGCTTGAGCAGGGCGTGCTGTGCGGTCTCCGCGACCGAGCGGACGGCGGCGAGCACCCGTTCACGCCGCACGCGCAACACACTGGCCAGGCCGCCGGCCAGCGTGACGGCGGCCACGGAGGACAGCACGGCCGCCAGTTCACGGGCCGGGACACCGTCTCGAGTGCCGAGCGTCGCGCCGAGGGCGGCGGCGAGGAGACCGACACTGAGGACACCGCGCGGCCCGTTGGTGGTGGCGGCCAGCGCGGGTCCGGCCGCCAACAGGGGCAGCCAGATCATCCCAGCTCCGCCGACGAGGTCGGCGATCACGACGGCCGTGACGATCAGTACTGGCACAAGGGGCGTGCCGACGGCCAGCTGGGCGGCGGCGCGCCTGCGGACGGACGCCCCGGGCTCGGCTTCTCGCTTTGCGAACAGCCGTGTCGGCCAGTGGTCGTCACCGTGGTGTCGGGTCTGACTCATGTCTCGTCCGCAGTCCTCACCTGTGTACGGGGCATACTCCCGAAATGCCTGTTTCATCCAGGAAAGACGTTCAGGGCGGCCGTCACAAGGAGCCGGATTTCAGATAGTGAGCGAGAGGCCCCGGGTCACGCGGCTCGCGGTCGGCAGCAGCCGTCCCCGGATCTCCGCCAGCCGGGACAGCCGGTCCGCCGGGAGCGAGACGCCGAGCGAGCCGAGCGTGTCCCCGCTGTAGACGGGCACGGCGACACAGACCGTGCCGAGGGTGTACTCCTCCAGGTCCGTGACGGCGGGGGCGACGGGTGAGGAGTCGAGCCGCCGGAGCAGTTCCGGCGGACTGGTGATCGTCCGAGGGGTGAGATCGGCGAGGTGGTGCCGGGAGAGGTAGTCCTTGCGGGCTGCGTCGTCGAGCTCGCGCAGCACGGACTTGCCCAGCGCGGTGGCGTGTCCGGCGTCCTCGAAGCCCACCCAGAGGTCGACGCGGGGCGCCCGGGGGCCGTCGACGATCTCGGCCACCCGGATCTCGCCGTCCTCGTAGAAGGTGAGGTAGGCGGCGGTGGCGAGCTCGTCCCGCAGCGCGGCGAGCGTGGGCCGGACACGGCTGAGCAGCGCCTGCCCACGGCCCGTGGTGTGCAGCGCCTGCAGCTTGTCCCCGAGGACGAAGCCGCCGTCGGCCAGCTTCCGCACGTATCCGTCGTGGACCAGCGTCCGCAGCAGGTGGTACGCCGTGGCCAGGGGCAGCCCGGTCTCCCGTGCCAGCTGCTTCGCCGGCGCGCCGTTCTCGTGCGCACCCACCGCCTCCAGCAGCCGGAACGCTCGCTGCACGGAGGTGATCAGCGTAGGCCCTTCGTGCCCAGCCATACGACCAGCGTGCGCCCGGCCCCCGGGCACAGGCAAGGCCCGCTCCTTCCCGACCCGGGCGTCACGGCCGGTGACCGCCTTGGTCGAAGCGGAAGAAGTACAGGCCGCCCGCTCCCGCGGCGGCCAGCAGAGGACCGGCGGCGGACCAGCCGCACAGCGAGAGCTCGCCTTCGGTACGCATCAGCGCGATCTTCCGCCCGCTGTGTGGGTCCCAGACGCTCAGGACGCCGCCGGCGTCCCGCTCCACGGTCGCCAGCTGCTCGCTGTCCGACGCCCACGCCAGGACGCGCGCGGTGCCCTCGAGTGTGTGCGTCAGGACTCCCGTCTCCGCGTCCCGGACCCGAACCGATCCGTCGGCACCCAGGACCGCCACCAGCGTGCCGTCCGGCGACCAGGTGAAGGACAGCCCGGTGGTGCCAGGGAGGCGGAGTTCCCGGAGGAGGGTGCGGCCGGCGGCATCCCAGATCCGTACGGCGTGCCGCGGGCCGACGCTGCCGACCAGCGTGGCGAAGCGGGAGCCGTGCGGTGACCACGCCATGTCCCTGACCGCCCCGGCACCGCCGGTCTGGACGTGCAGGGTGACGCCCGTGTGCGGATCACGCAGTCGCAGGCGTCCTTCGCTGTCACGGGTGGCCAGGCAGGCGCTGTCCGGCGACCACACGGGGGTGCCCGTCGCATGGCCCGTGCTCACCACGGTGGCGGCCGCGTGGTCCCAGGAGCGCAGGGTCAGCGCGTCGTCGACGGTGGCCAGGCGTGCTCCGTCGGGCGACCACGCCATGCCCCGGAGGGCTCCGGTGTGCCCGCCGAGCGCACGGACATGCTCCCCGGTGTCCGTGCGCCAGAGATGAACGGTCCCGTCTGCGTCGTAGGCGCCGAGCAGCGAGCCGTCGGGCGACCACAGCGCGCGGCGCACCCCACCCGACGGGCTGCACAGCTCGCGCGCCACGCCGCCGGTCAGCGCGTCCCACAGCCGTACCGCGGCGCCGGTCCCCGAGCGGGCGTCGACCGTGGCCAGGAAACGGCCGTCGGGCGACCACGCGAGCGTGTGCACGGGGACCGCGCGGTCGCCGGCCGTGGTGGTCGCCGATGTGCCCGGCCGCCAGATCTGCACACGTCCGGCGTGGTCACCGGTCGCCAGACGCGAGCTGTCGGGCGACCACGTCGCTGCCTTGACTGCTCGGAGAGGGCACGGGGAGTCGGCGTGGTCCCACACACGCATCCCGCTCTCGCCCACGACGAGGAGCATGCTGTCGTCGGGGGCCCACCGCGGGGCGGCCGAGTGTCCCTGGTCCGTGAAGGCGTGCGTGACCTCAGCCGTCTCGGCGTCCCACACCCGCACATCGCCCGACAGGGTCGCTGCCGTGATGCTGGTGCCGTCGGCGGACCAGCGCACCGTGGGGGCGACGAGGTCGTCGCCGATGAACAGCTGGGTGAGGACGCCGTCCACGACGTCCCACACTCGTGTGACGCCCCGGCGGTCCGAGGACAGGAGCCGGCTGCCGTCTGGGGACCAGAGCGTTCGGCTCACGGGAGACCTGGCCTGGTTCCGGACGAAGTCCCGGTGACCGGGGAGCACCTGCTCGACGGTGCGCGTCGCGATGTCCCACAGGCGTACGCCGTCGCTGTCGTCGGTGGTGGCGAGTCGGCCTCCGTCCGGCGACCAGGCAAGCGAGCGGGCCATGCCCTCATGGCCTCCCAGCATGGCCGGGGCGTGCTCGTCGCCCGCCCTGAGTGCGGCCACGTCCCACAGGTGCACGGCCGAGCCCACATCCGTACCGGCCAGCCAGGCGCCGTCGGGCGACCACCCGCGCGCACCTCCGGGTCGGACCGGCCGCCGGGCAGGGGGTTTCCGGGGAGCTGGGCGGTGCCCACCACCATCAGCAGGCCCAGGCAGACGGAGCTGCAGGCCGCCATGGCGGACCCGAGTCCGGTCAGCAACCGGGGGGCGGTGCGGGGGTCGAGGTGGTGTTCGGGCGAGACGAGCCACGGGCCACGCGGCGAGCGGCAGGATCAGTGGAAGGAAGACGAACACTCCCCTGCGGCTTCAGTCCGTCCCGGGCGTTTCCGGACGGCCGAGCAGCTCCCGCAGCAGGCGTTCGTCCTCCGGTTCGAGGGAGGTGACGAAGCTGGCCAGTACCGCTTCCCGGTCGCTCTCGCCGTCCAGCACCTTGCGCATCCTGTGTGCGGCGAGCCCGGCCTGGTCCGCCACCGGCGTCCAGGCGAAGGACCGGCCCGCGCGTTCCCGGGTCACCACACCCTTCGCCAGCAGCCGCGTGAGGATGGTGATCACGGTCGTGTACGCGAGGTCCCCGCCGAGGCGTTCCTGCACCCAGCCCGCGCTCGCCGGTCCGTCCGCCTCGCGCAGGACCGCCAGGACCAGCCCTTCCAGCTCGCCCTGTCCCCGGCGCCGGGAACCCTGCCGCCGGTTCGTCACACCCGGTCTCCCTTCCCTCGCCGCGCAGTTCACGAGGAGTCCATCGTAGGGATCCCCGGCACGACTCACCGGCTGTGAGCTGCGCAACGTCCGCTCCCGTCCGGGTTTGGGCCGGCCGCGAGTGGTGAGGCGGCCGGGATGCCCGACAGCCTCACCCCAGCCGCGCCGCCCGCCGTCCCCTTACCGGCCTCGGACGGGAGGACACGCAGAGCCGCGACTGCGTCCGGGCGCCCCAAGCAGCGTGACGCCTTCTTCGACAACGCCAAGTACCTGGCGATCGTGCTGGTGGCCATGGGGCACGCCTGGGAGCCGCTGCGCTCCGGCAGCCGTGCCGTCACCGCGATCTACACGGTCGTCTACGCCTTCCACATGCCGGCGTTCATCGTCATCTCCGGCTACTTCTCTCGTGGCTTCGACGCGAGCCCGCGGAAGATCAGGCGCCTGATCACCGGTGTCGTCGTCCCGTACGTCGTCTTCGAGACGGCGTACAGCCTGTACACGCGGTGGGCCGAGCACGTCCCGGACCGTCAGATCAGTCTGCTGGATCCTCTGTACCTGACGTGGTTCCTGGCGGCGCTGTTCATCTGGCGGCTGACCACCCCCCTCTGGGAGAGCGTGCGGTGGCCGGTGCCGTTGGCCCTCGGCATCGCGGCGCTGGCGACGCTGTCACCGTCCCTCGGCGGCGACCTCGACCTGCGGCGCACCCTGCAGTTCCTGCCCTACTTCGTCCTGGGCCTGTGCCTGCGGCCGGAGCACTTCCGGCTGGTACGCCGTCGTGAGGTGCGCGTCCTGGCCGTGCCGGTGTTCGCCAGTGCGCTCGCTGTGGCGTACTGGGCGGTCCCGCGGTTCGACTACGCCTGGTTCTTCCACCGCGACAGTGCCGTGGAGCTGGGCGCGCCCGCATGGTACGGGCCCGTGATGACACTGGCCCTCTTCGGCTGCTCCCTGACTCTGGCGGCCTGTTTCCTGGCCTGGGTGCCCGGGCGCCGGACCTGGTTCACCGTGCTGGGCGCCGGCACGCTCTACGGGTATCTGCTGCACGGCTTCGTCGCGGTGAGCGCGGGCCGCTGGAACTGGTACGGCCCCGCCTGGGTCCACGGCCCCCTCGGTGAGATCACCGTGACCCTCGTGGCGGCGGCGGTCGTGACCGTGTTGTGCACGCCGCCCATGCGTCGGGTCCTGCGCTTCGCGGTGGAGCCGAGGCTCGACCGGGCCTTTTGGAGGGAGCCGCCCCCACCACATGACCGGACCGCCTCGCGCGGGGGCGCGCGCGAGGTCATGCGCCAGGCGGCGACAGTTTTCGGACGTTCGTGAGGGCGGAGGGGAACTTCTCCGCCCGGCCGCTAGTTTCTACATTGCTGTAGATGTCTATCGAGCGTATGGAGTTCACATGGCCCTGTGGGACCGCTTCAAGGAATCCGCGACGCAGATGCAGACCCAGCTGCTGGCGAAGAAGAACGACCTCAAGAGCGGCGCCTTCCGCGACGCGAGCATGGCGATGTGCGCTCTGGTCGCGGCCGCCGACGGCACCGTGGACCCCTCCGAAAGGCAGCGCGTGGCGCAGCTGATCGCCACCAACGAAGTGCTGCAGAACTTCGACGCGACGGATCTGCAGCGGCGCTTCGACGCCAACCTCGACAAGCTCACCACCGACTTCGACTTCGGCAAGGTGAGCGTGCTGCAGGAGATCGCCAAGGCCAAGAAGAAGCCGGCCGAGGCCCGTGCCGTCGTCCAGATCGGCATCGTCATCGGCGGCGCGGACGGCGACTTCGACAAGACCGAGCAGGCCGTGGTGCGCGAGGCGTGTTTCACGCTGGACCTGCCGCCGCACGAGTTCGACCTCTGAGCTTCCCGCGACAAACCCCACGGGCCCCGGATCGTCTGATCCGGGGCCCGTGGGGCGGTCGTACGCCGTGGTCAGTGAGCGGCGGCCTGGATGCTGCCGCCCGCCGCGAGCCCGTCGGCCGAGCCGACAGCCGAGAGGTCGGCGCAGACGTCGCCGAGCGGCGTCTCGAGGTGCAGGCCGCCGACGCCACCGGCGGCGAGACCACCGGAGACGGCGTCCAGGGCGGCGTCGGAGATCTCGGTGGTCTCGACCTGGGGGGCAAAGTTCATGGCGAGCGGTTCCCTTCGGATAAACACTGGTGAATGGCGGAGTTCGCCCGATTCCCTCACGGAAACCGTCCTGGCGACGTGAGCCACGCGCTGGATCAAAGCACGCCGACGAAGGGACGGCCAGCGGCCCGGAGTTCGACCGGCGCGTATTGCGAAGGCCGACTTCACTGGTGTGACAGCGCGATGACCGAACACACCGACTCCTTCACACGGCCCGCCACGCCACTGCACGCACGGGAGTTGCCGCCGCATTCCGAAACACCTAGTCGTGACCACTGGCGGGGCTCCGCGCCGCCCCGCCCGTGAACGGTGTGCAGGTTTACTGGATATTCCATATGTGCTCGAAATCCCGGACATCCGGAGGGCGTGTAACGTGGCGGCGCGTCATGAAGCGGACTTACAGCGAAGGATCAGCCCAGTGACACCCCACTCGAGCGGAATCGACCGTCTGCCCATCTACGACAGCCTGGTGCGCGAACAAGGTGACGTCGTGACAGAAGTGCGCGAGGTGGCGGAACAGATGCAGCTCCAGGCGGCACAGGCCCTGAGGGGCCATCACGAGGTCCCGCATCGTTCACCGGGACTCGAATGACCCCTCGATAGTCGTTCCTCGACCGACCAGGACGTGGTCCGGCAGCGCCGGGCACACCGTCAACATCGTCGTGGTCGGCGTCGCGGGCGCGTCACGTGGTGGGCGTCATGACGCGCTCGGCGCCGGATTCATGCCCCGCAGCTGCTGGATGGTCCCCCCGAGCTCGGACCGGACCGCCTTCAGCTTCTCCTCTTTCGCGGCCACGACCCAGCGCGTGCCGACGAGGTAGGTGCCCCCGTAGATGCTGGCGCTGTCCAGCCAGGTGTTCTTGTACTTCTCCTCGGGGAAGGTGGTGATGATGTAGTCGGCCTTCTTCGAGCGGCACACGCCCTCGCGCAACTCGTCCGCGTCGATGCGGATCTTGGCGGTGCAGCCGATGAGTCCGGCGATCACCTCCACCTTCGCCGGGGCCACCACACCGGCCGCGGGCGCGGCGGACACCGTGGTCGGCTTACTGTCCGCGGAAGCGTCGTCGTCGCCTCCGCCGCAGGCCGTGGCCAGGGGAAGCAGGGCCAGACTCGCTGTCAGGGCGACTCCGCGCGCCAGTTGCTTGAACACGTACCTCTCCGTATCCGGGTGTTCCCGGCCACGTCGGCGGCCGGATGTACGACAGGAGGTACGGGTGAACGCCCCTGTCCGTTCAGGCGTATTCGAGTACGGGGAATTCTCCCGTTGATGATTCCGTGGCGAGCGTGTGCGGATCGTGTAGGAAAGGTCCACGAATTGACGGCGTATAAACCCGTCGATGCCGATTCGGCCCTCGCCCGCGCTTCAGACAGCCTTGCAGCGATATCCTCCATGCAGTAACAACGTGAATCATGAACTTGTTCACCCGGGCTGCGTCCCTGCGCCGCACGGCACCCCCCGCCGCTCCTTCGTCTTTGGCCTCCTCCGGCCGGCCTGACCCCACCCTCGCCGCGCTGACCGGGGAGTGGATGATCGACCCCGCCCACAGCCGGATCGGCTTCTCCGTCCGGCATGCCATGGTGACCACCGTGCGCGGGGCCTTCACGGAGTACGAGAGCCGTCTCTACTTCGACGGCCACGACCCCGCACGTTCGCGGGCGGAGATCGTGCTGTCCACCGCCAGCGTCGACACCGGTGTGGAGCAACGCGACGCGCACCTGGTTCACCGTGACTTCCTGGACGCCGCGGCCTATCCGCGAATGCGGTTCACCAGTACCGCGGTGGAGCTCGCGAGCCCCGAGGTGTACCGCATGACCGGTGACCTCACGATCAAGAACCGGACCCGTCCCGTCGTCCTGGAGCTCACGTACATAGGCCAGGTCACCGACCCGTTCGGCTATGAGCGGGTCGGCTTCGACGGGACCACCACCATCAACCGTTCCGAGTGGGGCCTGACATACAACGCCAGGCTGGCGGAGGGCGGCGCGATGGTGAGCGAGAAGGTGCGCCTCCAGTTCGACATCGCCGCCATCCGCGCCACCCCCGCGCAGGCGGCACTCTGACGTCAGGGGGCGGGCCCGTGGTGGCGCCCGCCATGTGGAGGCGCGGCCCCGATCGGTCAGAGCCGCGCCGCCCCCTGTGTCAGGGCCGCGTGGGGGAGGACCCCGTCGAGCCCCGGTTCATCGGTGTGCCGCTGTGCCCAGAAGGTCGGGAAGCGGGTTGACGAGGCCGCCGGTCGGGGACTGGCGCTGGAGGGACGGGGTGGTCGGCCAGGTCGCGGGGCAGTGTGTGTTCTTGCGGGGGGTCTTGAGGGTGAGGAGATAGGTGTCGATGGCGGTACGGGCGCACGGGCTCAGCCAGTAGTCGCCGTGGCCGACGCCGTCGTACGTGAGGAACACCGCCTCGCGGCCGATCTGACGGGCCGCGTCGGCGCCCCACGGGTGCGGGGTGGCCACGTCGTAGCGGCTGTTGGTCATCAGGATCGGCGGGGTGCCGTCGACACGGAGCCGGTGCGGCGGGTTGGTCACCCGGGTCGGCCAGTCCTGGCAGCCGGTCAGGTCCGTCCAGGCGAGGGAGCTGAGGCGGGTGACGGGGGCCTTGCGGGCGAGTGCCCGTTGGTAGCGGGCGATGGTGGTGTACGAGGGCACGTCGAAGTCGTAGTCCTGGCACATGACCGGGAGGTACGGGAAGTCCGTCGGCTCGCCGCGCTTCCCGAGGGACCGTGCCGCCGCGGGGTCGGCGGCGTCCACGTCGGCGAGCTCCTGGGCGAACTGGAACCAGGAGGCCGGGTCGTACATGTAACCGAAGGCGAGGCTCTGGAGGTCCTGGGTGGTGACGGTGTAGGGCGGGTCGCCCGGCAGGACCAGTTCACCGGCCGCGGCGCGCCGGTAGAGCGAGTCGAACAGGGCGCGGGCGTCCCGGCCGTGCAGCGCGCAGGCCGTCGTACGGGCGCACCAGTCGGCGAACTGGCCGTACGACTCCTCCATCGCGACGGTCTCGGTCTTCTGGTAGGCCCAGGTGTCCAGGCTGTGGTCCATGTTGGAGTCGAGCGTCATCGCGCGGACGCGGTGCGGATAGCGCTCGGCGTACTGCTGGCCGATGCCGGTGCCGTAGGAGACGCCGTAGTAGCTGATCCGCTTCTCGCCGAGGCCGGCCCGGATCGCCTCCATGTCGCGCACGACGCTCACGGTGTCCATGTGGTCGACGAGCGGTCCGGTGAGAGCACGGCAGCTCTCGCCGAGCGCGCGGTTCGCAGCGCGGAGGGCGGCGAAGGAGGAGGCGTCGTCCGGGAAGAGCAACTGCGCCTGGGCGGCCATCCGTTCCGCGTCGCACTTCACCGGGTTGCTGCGACCGACACCGCGCGGGTCGAAGCCGACGATGTCGAAACGCTTCAGCAGTTCGGGCGAGAAGCTCTCGGGCGCCCTGAACGCGAAGTCGACACCGGAGCCGCCCGGGCCACCGGGGTTGATCAGCAGGGAGCCGATGCGGTGCTCGGGGTCGGTGGCCCGGTGGCGGGCGAGGGCCAGGTCGATGCCGGGGCCCCAGGGTCGCTTCCAGTCGACGGGCACCTTGACGGTGGCGCACTCGAAGGTGCCCTCCCCGGAGGGTGACGCACAGGGTTCCCAGGCCATGCGCCCCGGCGACACCGGCTCGGCCGAGGGAGCGGCGACGGCGGTCCCGGCGATCAACTGGCCGAACAGCGCGGTCAGCAGGGCTCCGGCGGCCAGTCTTCTGCGGCTCTTCGAGGGTGGGGCGAGTGGGGCGTTGAACGGCACGGGTGGCCCTCCATGAATCGGGAGTTCACAGACGGATCACAGCATGGTGCCAACTTCCCTGCCAGGCAACGAAAATGATGAGCCATCAGGTGGAGGCAGGTGACAGAAAGACGACGATGTCCGTCGTCCTGCCCGGCAGGGGCTCGGGCTCCCGCCAGCCGATGCGGCGGTAGAAGGCGAGCGTGTCGTGCGCCTGGTTCCACGTCAGCAGCCAGGCGCGGCCGCCGGGGGTGGTGTCGGTGAGAACGGACAGCAGCCTGCGTCCCAGACCGGTGCCGCGAGCGTGTGCCCGTACTCCGAGTTCGTCGATCTCGACGGCGCCGACGAGGAGTTCGTCCACCCGGTCGGGGCCGAGGCGTTCGGTCACCTTGCCGTAGGCGCGGTCAGTGCGGAACGGGGCCTGGGTGGTCCAGCCCGTGACGAAGCCGTCCATCGCGCCGCTGTCCGCCCGGGCCACGACGGCCCGGAAGCCGGGGCGAAGCGCGTCCTGCTCCAGCCGCTCCCGGAAGGCCGCCGCGGTCTCGGAGGCGTCCCTGTGCTCCCAGGGCGGGGCGGTGAAGATCTCGGCGTACGCCGCGGTGAGTTCGTCCGCGACGGTGAGGATGTCCGAGCCGAAGTGCCGCATGACGAGCAACCCTAGCCGGACATCCTCCTCACCGTCACGGAGTGACGAGCCGTCAGGTAGCGCTGGTACGGCGGCTCTTGAGCCACCAGGCCAAGCCCCCGAGGGCGAGTACCCCCACGCCGATTCCGACGGGGACGCCGAGGGACATGCCGTCGTCGTCCCTGGTGCTGTCCGCCGCGGCCTTCGCCGAGGTCGTCGGGGTCGGCGACGGGGCCGTCGGCTCGGCGGAGCCGGAGGCGGTAGCGGTGGCCGGTTCCTCGGTGGGGGTGGGGCTGACCACCTTGGCTCCGGGTGCGGCGGCCTTCAGCGCGAGGCGCGGGGCGGGGTGGCCGTGACCGTGGTCGTCGCCGTCGCTGGAGCCGTCACCGTCGTCCAGCTCGATCCAGCGGTCGACCTTTCCGTCGCTGTAGGTCTGCAGGGTCTTGAAGGTGAGCGACTTGGCATCGGGCAACTGCCGTACGGAGACTACGTACTCGGCGTCCTCCCCCACGGCGAGCTTCGTCCCCGAGACGGTGTAGCCCCGGTCGGTGGGGGCCAACTTCCACCCCTTGGGCCCTTCCTTGTAGGTGATGTCGCTCGGGGTGATGCCCTCGGGCAGGATCACCTCCAGCTTCGCGATGCCGGCGGAGGCGGACTCCGACTCGGCGGTGAAGGTCAGTGCGACATCCTGGGCGAGGGCGCGGGCGCCTTCGGCCTCGACCTCCGTATGGGCGGAGGCCGGCCCGGCGGTCGCGACGGCGGCGGCGAGCGCGACCGCCGCGAGAACGCCGAGGCGGCTCGCCGCGTGCGCGAGGTTGGTGCGGGACACTTCGGACTCCTGAGGGGTACGGGGCCGGCCCCCGGGTCGCTGGACGCGACCCGGAGAACTGCTGCGGTTCGCTCAGGAAGTCGGAACGCCCGGAAGAAAAGTTCCCGAGGCGGTCAGGTGATCCGCGTCACAGGGAGACTTGGAGGCGCTGCAGGAGCCGGCGACATCCAGCCACCGGGATTGGCGCACGGTGTGCGGATCGCGTCCGTCAGCTCTCGCATTCGGTGATGTCGTCCTCGCAGTCCTGTACGTCCTCGGGGGCGACGGTGTTGAGACGCCACAGGACGAGGCCGTCGGTGTTCCGCTTCGCCGGGGTGATGGTGGCGGTGAAGGGGGCGCCGGCGGGGATGTTGAACTGGTCGGCCTCACGGTCGCCGCACTCCACCTCCCACTCACTCTCCGCGTCACCCCGCGCGAGGGTGAGGGCGAGGGTGTGCGGCGCCGGGGCCTGACAGGCGATGTCGAAGGTGTAGGGCCGGTCGCCCTTCGCGGTGAACGTCCTGTCCAGCCCCTGCGCCAGAGCTGTCATGCCCGAGTCCTCCCGCGAGGCACCCTCGGGTTCGACCGCGCTCAACGCGCGCGCGGCGCGTTCCATCGCGTCTTCCTGGTCCGCTTTCCCCTCCCAGGCCGGGGGCTGCGACACGGACGCGGTGCCCCCGTCCCGCGCCGCCTTCGGCTCCCGCGTGTCCTGCGTGCAGCCGGCGGTCAGGGCCGCGACGGTGAGGACGAGGGCGAGTGTGTGGTGTACGCGCATGTGGCTCCAGCCGTGTGTGCGGACGTGGCGGCGGTGCCGGTCGGCGCCGGGGCGGGTTGGTGGCGGTGCCGATCGGCGCCGGGGCGGCGTCGGTGCGGCCGTCGCCGCGGGGGCGGCCGGCAGAACAGCAGCGGTCGCCGGCTCCAACGCGCCGGATCTCCATCTCGGGCGCATCGCGTACTTGCTCACAGCTCGGATTCACCCATTCTCACGGTCGGTCAAGCCGTCAGGTGGCGTCACCGCACCCGTTCGCATACGTGTGCGGATCACCCGGCTGAACCGTATGCGAATCCCTCGATCCCGCCGATCACGTGTTCACGGAGCCACCTCGAGCCGGATAAAACACGCCATGACAGGAATTCACCATTCCGCCCGCACCGCCCCGCGCATCGGCCACCCTCCCCCGACCCCCCACCTACGGACCGCAAAGGAAACTTGGCGACTATTCGCCCCCGGTGACGGTCGACGACAAGGATCCGCCGAGGCCCGAACAGGTCGCGGGCCTGCGGGCGAGCGAGGATCAGCGATGTCCCGCGAGTAAGTCCCGCGAGTCCGGGTAGACGGCGAAAGTCGGCGGGAAAGCGGCGGGCGTGAACCTGGGGAGGTCGCACGCCCCCCTTTCCCGCCCCTTCTCTTCCCAGGCTGCTCAGCGGATCTCCAACATCGCCGAAGCCCATGACCGGCTCGACGCGGGCGGGCGCGGACGGGTGCTGTCACCGTCCCCGCTGAGCAGCACGTCGCCCCTGAGACTCAGGCGAGTACACCGTCGGCTTACTCCTACAGGTCCCGCAGATACGTCATGCCGTCCTTGAAGCCGTCCCTCGGATCGATCCACGTCAGGCCGGCCTCGTGGATGACCGGCTGACTGAACTCGTTCTCGGTACCGTCCGTGGAGCGCAGGCAGCGCCGCTGCTCCAGAGCGGAGGCGATCTCTTCGAGCCAGTCAGGAAGGGCCCAGCCGATGGGCTCGCTCTCCTGGTCGACGGCCCAGGTTCCGACTTTGCCGTAAGGCTGCTCGTCCTCGCGCGCGTCGACGTAGTAGCCGTACCAACCGTCGCGGGGGTTGTAGGCAAACGGGATCAACCCCGGCTCGCGCTCCCAGTGCCGCGTCATCAGCTCGTACTGTGCTTGGACGGACTGAAGGGGCAGCCAGCCCTTGCCGGCAGGCAGCCAGCCGACGCGCCCGTAGCTTCCGACGGGGTCCGATGGGTCGACACCGGCCGAGCCGTCGTGAAGCCGGTACCACACCCGCAGAGCAGGCGGGAATGGGTACCCGATCGCGTCTTCCACGGCGGCGATCTGCTCGGCCGTGGCGGGGGAACGCAGCAGCGCGGCGGAAGTCGGAGCGTACTGGCGCAGCCAGTTCTCGATCCGTTCCCACGCTCCCCGCGTCGTGCGCGTGGCGGCGGCGATCGGCTGCACCACGGCGTGCATCCGTCCTAATACTCCAGTCTGACTTCGCGATCTTGCCGCGGACCCGGCTGGGAACGGGAACGGCCACCGCATGATCATCGGGGGTTGTGTGGACTCCTGAAGATCGTGCGGTGGCCGCGGGCCATAGCGTAGACCCTGCCCGCTGGCGGGCGATGTTCGACCAGGTCATGGCCCGGATCGCGGGCAGGTTCAGGCGAGTTGAGCCCCGGGCCGCGGCCCGCGCCTACCTGCTCGGGCTGCTGTCGAGCGTCGAGAGGAAGAACTGCTGGCAGCTGGCCGAACAGGCGGGCCATGCGCGGCCTGGACCAATGCAGCGTCTGCTGCGCTACGCCCGCTGGGACGCCGATGCGGTCCGCGACGACCTGCGTGCCTACGCCGCCGAACACCTCGGCGCTGACGGCAGCGTTCTCGTAGTCGACGAGACCGGCTTCCTGAAGAAGGGCCGGTCCTCGGCAGGAGTGCAGAGGCAATACACCGGCACCGCGGGACGCATCGAGAACGCCCAGGTCGGCGTGTTCCTCGCCTACGCCACTAGCCGGGGACGGGCCTTGATCGACCGACGGCTCTACCTGCCCGAACACTCCTGGTCCAATGATCCCGAACGCCGCACCGCGGCCGGGATACCCGAGACGGTGCAGTTCGCCACCAAGCCCCGTTTGGCCTTCGAGATGATCGCCGCCGCGCTGGACGCCGGGATCGCCGCCTCGTGGGTGACCGGCGACGAAGCCTACGGCCAGGACCCCCAGCTCCGCGCCGCCCTCGAGGCGCGCGGTACCGGCTATGTCCTGGCCGTCGCCTGCTCGACGCGGGTGAGGATCAACCACGGCCGCACTCCCGCCCGCGCCGATACCGTCGCTGGCCGCCTGCCCGCCGCGGCCTGGCACCGTCAGAGCGCCGGAAACGGTGCGAAGGGCCCGCGGTACTACGACTGGGCCTGGATCCACATCGGCACCGGCAGCCATCGGCACCTGCTCATCCGACGCAATCGGTCCACCGGCGAACTTGCCTTCTACCTGTGTTGGTCACCCACCGAAGTGCCTCTGTGCGAACTGGTCCGCGTCGCCGGTGCCCGCTGGAGCGTGGAGGAGTGCTTCCAGGCCGCCAAGAGCCAGGTCGGACTCGACCACTATCAGGTCCGGCACTGGATTTCCTGGCATCGGCACATCACGCTCGTCATGCTCGCCCTGGCCTTCCTGACCGCCCTCGCCGCCGACGCGGCCCCCCAACCGCCCGCGGATACGCACCCCGTCCGCAGCCGCGATCCGATCACGCTGTCCGTCCCGGAGATCCGCCACCTACTTGCCGCCGTCTTCAGCCCACCAGCCGTGACCGCGACCAGGCTGTTGCACTGGTCCCACTGGCGCCGACGCCACCAGGCAACAGCCCGACGCAGCCACTACCGACGACGAACCCACTGGATAGATCACGAAACCGTGGACGGACCAGCGGAAGTTCACGTACCGTGTGGCTCCACGCCCTGAGATGGACGGAAGGAGGCGAGTGCCGTGCGGTCCACACCTTCCCAGCGCTCCCTTTTCCGCTGTCCCGGCGTGGTTCATGAGTTCTGACCGGGAGCGCTCCAAGCAGCCTGTATCCCGGAGGAATCCATGACCGATCCGGTCATCCGCGCGCTCTCCGCGAGCGACGCCCATCTCTTCGACGCTCTCCCCGACCCACTGGGCGCCCGCGAAGGCCATCGCCGTACCCGGTTCCGCCCCGACTGGAAGCGCGTCGCCTTACGCGACGGCGAGGTCGTCGCACGCGGCGCGTGGTGGGGCGGCCCCGACGACTCGGAGCCCGTCAACATCAACTGGTTCGATGTGGCCGAGGGCGAGGAGGAGGCGGGGGCCGAACTCCTGCGCGCTGCCCCCTGGCAAGTCGAACTCGAGATCAACCTGCCTGGCGGCTGGCGGGACAAGCCCGACCTGCGCCCCGCGGCCGAGGCACGCTTCGCCGCCGCACGAGCCGCCGGGTACGAACTCCTGGTGGAACGCTTCCTGTACCGCTGGACCCCGGAGCGAGGTCTGCCCGAGCGGCCCGGACGCCTGCGCTTCAGCGCCGAACCCGATGACACCGTGTTCTTCGACGCATTGCGCCGCATCCATTCCGTCACCCTGGACGCCCACGCGCTCAAGACCATCAAGGAGGGCGGCCTCGATCAGGCCGCCCAGGAGGAACTCGACTTCTTCCACTGGTGCCCCTCCCCGCGGGAGTGGTGGCAGATCGCGCACACGCCGGAGGGCGACCTGGCCGGCATCCACATCCCGGCTCACAACCCCTCCGGACCGACCATCGGCTTCATCGGAGTCGTCCCGGAACAGCGCGGTCACGGCTACGCCTACGACCTCCTCGCGGAATGCACCCACTTCCTCGTCGGACAGGGCGCGGAGTTCGTCAGCGGAGCGACGGACCGGGGCAACTTCCCCATGGCCGCGAACTTCACCAAGGCCGGCTTCCCCGTCGTCAGCGAACGCATCAACTTCCACCCGGCGGGCCAAACGGCTTAGCGAGAAGTAGCACGGGGTGAGCAGTCCGGCCCAATGACAGGTCCGGACTGCTTGTCGGTGCCCGCTGGCAGGCTGGCCGACAGTGTGATCGACAGCGGGCGATGGAGGCGGAGTTGGGCCTCCGGAAATCCGCCACCTACTCGCCGCCGTCTTCAGCCCACCAGCCGTGACCGCGACCAGGCTGCTGCACTGGTCCAACTGGCGTCGGCGCCACCAGGCAACAGCCCGACGCAGCCACTACCGACGACGAACCGCCGTCGAACCCGCTCGATGAGTCACGAAACCGCACTGGAGTACTAAGTCGTCGGTCATGGGGGGGCAGCGTACTCACCACATGGTCCGGGCGGGCCGATGGGTCACGTCGCACCCGCCTGCCCGTGTGGTCCACGCCATCGGCGCATGCCCTCCGGCAAGCCGGAGGGCATGCGCCTCATACGTCGTTTTGCTGGAGGGGTGCCCAGTTGGCAAGGCTGGAGCGGGCAAGGTCTCTGACCGGGCGATATGGCAGGAGCTCATAGAACACCACCCGTGCGACGGCCCTGAGCCGGCCCGGGGCCCTCACATCGCTAGGTCTTGGCGGTCACTGTCTCGTCCGGCACCCGCGTCGCCTGCGCGCCCGGCCCGCGCCCGGTGAAGCGCATGGCGATGCATGCCCCGAGGTACAGGGCGGCGACGACCAGCAGCAGTGCCTGATAACCCGTCACCAGGGCCAGGTACTCGATCGCGCCTCCGGTCATCGCGCCCAGCAGGTTCGCGCCGAACGCGGAGGTCGGGTCCGGGGCAAGCGCGAGGCGGTCCGAGAAGATGAGGTTGGCACAGAAGATGGGGGCGAAGGCCAGGGCGATCGCGGCGGCGAGCCGTCCGGCGAAGGGCAGCGAGAGCACGGCGTGCGAAGGGACGAGCCAGGCCACCGCGAGGGAGCCGAAGAGCAGCACCTGCAGCAGCAGCTGGTTGACCCGCCGCAGCCTGCGCCGGACCTCGACCGCCGCGAGGACGGCGAGCAGGACACCGAAGAAGACGAGGGCGTTGACCAGCCAGGTCGTACCGAAGTAGAGCGCGAAGCCGATCACGTTCTTCGTTTCGAGCAACATGAAGGCCGCGCCCAGCAGGAACATGTCGGTGTAGCGGAACGTGCTGCGGATGCGTACCCCGGTCAGGCGCACCGACAGGACAGTCACCAGCAGGATCCCGCCCAGCGCGCCCAGGTAGAGCGTGGGGATGTTCCGGTGCAGCAGATACGGGAAGGGGCGGTCGTCGGTCGCGGCCGCCGGGACCACGCCGCTGGGCTGCCAGATCTTCTCGCAGGACTGGTCGGCGGTGGTCATTCCGGCCACCAGCACGGCCGCGGTCCTCTTGAACGTGGTCAAACAGGGGGCGTGGCCATAGACGTCGTCGAGGGTCCCGGCGAAGCGGTCGACCAACCAGGTCTTGCGATAGTAGTTGTACATGGCGAACGCGCCGTTCGGCGCCAGGTGATCACGCGCAGCCTCGAACGCCTGTCGGGTGAACAGGTAGCTCTCCAGGCGCAGATTGCTCGCACCGGACACCAGCGTCAGTGAGTCCGGCAGCGCCAGGACGATGAGGTCGTACTTGGTCTTCGTCCGCTCCAGGAAGGCCCGTCCGTCGTCGATGTGGGCGTGCACCCTGGGGTCGTCGTACGGCCTCGCGGGGTGCAGCTGTGCGCCGATCTCCTGCAGCCGGGGATCGATCTCGACCGCGTCCACGCGCTCCGCTCCGTGTGCCAGCGCGACCGCCACGTCGTTGCCGTTGCCGGCCCCGATGACCAGTACACGCTTGTGCGGGTTGCGGGGCGTCTCGTCGTACGCCTGCCGGTAGGGCGAGTTCTGCCGCATCAGCACCGCCAGCGGCGCGGTGCTCTGGTGCTGGACGCCGTTGGCGGAGATGTACGACGTCCGGGTGGTGGTCGGCGCGGGCTCGAGCTCGATCTTGTAGTAGGGCGACCAGGAGATGCCGGATGTCGTCGACTCCAGGAACAGCGCGGCGACCATCGCCGTGAGGGGGATGCCGTACAGCAGCGTGTTGCGGCGTCCTCCGAGGACCAACAGGGCCGCGGCAGCGAGTACGCCCCACACGACCGACGGGGCACGCAGCCAGGACAGCAGGGCGAAGGACAACGAGCCGGTGAGGCTGCCGATGAGGTCGTAACGGTAGGCGTCGAGCGAGGGCAGTTGGCGGAAGAGATCGGCGGTGATCTTTCCGATCCCGGCCATGATCACCGCGGTCATCAGGAAGATGGCCGGCAGCGTGACCCACTCGGGAAGGCCGGTGGTCTTCACGGCGGTGAAGTAGATGACCTCGCCGCTGCTCTGGCGTACCTGCACCGGATACTCGCGCACCAGGACGACCAGCAGCGCGAGCGGGATCGGTGTCCAGCGTTTGAGCCACTGTCCGCGCGCCGCGGGGAGCAGGAACCCGATGCCGATGCCGAGGAACGATCCCAGCAGGATGAAGTTCGAGAAGTAGCTGAGATGGACGACGTTGGCGCCCGCCCATCTGATCAGCGCCAGCTCCACGAAGAGCATGGTGGTGCTGGCCAGCACGAGTCTCCAGCGCACCGAGCTTCGGTTTCGCCCACTTTCGGACAGCTTCATGTGGGTTTACGGTGCCATCGTCGTCGCGATCAGTCGAGATGCCTCGCCGGTATGCGGCGCAGCAATTTGTGGACTCGGCCAAGCGGGCCGATTTCCGACACCGCGCACGGCACGACTCCCGACAGGGCGGAACTCGTCCGGCCGCCGGCGCACCCGCCGAAACCGCTGTCCGCCACGCGGCCGTCACGGGAGGAGCTCCGCACCTACCTGACGATGCGTCAGAAACGTTGGCATCGAGTGAGCAGGCGTCCTGCCTCAGCCGCCCACAGACGGTCATACCGTGGAATGCCCCAGCACTGCACATCGGGCCCGCAGCACGCCCAGCCGTCCTCCCGCGAGCGGTCGAGGGGCGGGCGAAAACGCACGCCGACCAGTCGCCCGCCTGTCACCCAGCGATGCGCCATTCACACAGGTCAGCGAACCCTTCCACGCGGCTTCAGAGGCACCGGCGGCAGCTCGGGGGCCGGCAGTGGATCCCCGTCGTACCCCTTCACCTCACCGAATCCTGACCCTTCCACCCAGTCCCGACGGGCCTGTGCGATCTCCTCTTGCGACCGTCCGATCCAGTTCCAGAACACAGCTGGTCATGCGCGTATTTCCGCAGGTCAGCAACGATCTGGAGCTCTGGCACCCAGCAAACTGTCAGCATCGGTCGATGGGGTCAGCAGGTCATGGCTTCGGTTGCGTTGCAACGTGGGATGGGGTCGTTTTTCAAGGAGTGTGAGCATCCGCGGTCGCGGTGGTCGAAGTGTCCTCACTCGTACAAGATCCGGTATCGGTCGGCGGCGGGGAGGCAGGCGGAGGAGTCCGGGTTCGCGACGCAGGACCAGGCCACCGAGCGTTTGCTGGAAATCTACAAGGCGAAGAAGGCGGCCACGCATGGTCAGGCGAAGGAGGATCGGGTCGCGAAGTACGAGGTGACGCGGTTTCAGGAGTACGCGGCGCAGTGGAAAGCCCGGGAGCGGGACCTGGGGCCGGCGTCCATGGCGCATCTGGAGTCCCTGTTCTCCATCCATCTTCTGCCGCTCCTGGGCAGCCGGCGGATGAACTCGTTCGACCACAAGGTCGTCGAGGACTTCATCCAGACCATGGAACGCAACGGGGTGGGCCTGGCCGCGCAGTCCAATGCGTTCGACAAGCTGAAGGCGATCCTGCTGGACGCGCACCGGCTCGGGTGACGCAGCCCGTACAGGGTGTCCCACAGCCACTGGTTCGCCACCTCCCGCACCGCTGCAACTGACCTGACCTGCTGAAACTGCTGCTCGTCCAGTGGCGTACATCGGCTATCCCGGCCAGCAAAAGGCCCTGGACAGGGTCGGGCGCCGGGTTGCCGGCCCGGGCCCGACCCTGTGTTGGTTCAGCTCTTGCCGGTCAGGCGCCAGACCTGGTTCTTCTTGGTGGCCAGGGCACTGGCGGAGTCACAGGTCCACTGGTGGACCAGTGCTCCGACGGCGGTGGAGATCTCGCTGACGTCCACGCACTTGCCGCTGTGCACCGCGACGAGCTGGTAGTCGTTGGCGGCGACCTGCCGCAGCGTGAACTGCTGGTTCGTGCCGCCGTGGCAGGTCCACTGGTGGACCGCCGCGCCGTCGTCGGTGGAGACGCCGCGGATGTCGAGGCACTTGCCGCTGTAGTGGTTCACCAGGAAGTAGGTGTCCGCCACCCCTGGCACCGGCTGGAAGTCGAACCGCTGTTCCTCACCGGCGCCGCAGGTGTACTGCCGGTACTGAGTGCCGTCGGCGGTGCTCTGGTTGGGGTCGTCCAGGCAGTACCCGCTGTGCTGGGCGACGGCGGTTGACGAGAAGGCGGGCTGGCCGGTGGTGAACTGCCACCAGTTCATATTGAACAGGTACCCGCTGCCACCGGCGAAGCGCAGGTACAGATCGTGGGTCCCGGTCGCACCGGTAACAGGGCACGAGACCGTGCTCCAGGTCTGCCAGCCTCCGGTGCCCGACACAGTGCATGTCCCGACCGTTGGCCCAGTAGTACTGTCCAGGTGCAGCTCAACTCGGCCGCCGCTGGTGCTTGAGGCCGCCCTGGCGGTGAACGAGCTGGCACCGGCGCCGAATGCTACGCCCTTGACCTTGATGTAATCGCCGTTTTCAATCCAGCTGATGTTCATCCCGCCCTCGCTGGAGGGTTCGGTTTCGATGCCGCTGCCCCACGCGATGGTCTCGGCTTCCTGGCGGACATAAGGATCGAGCGTGCCGGCCTGCGGCGCCCCGGCCGTCGTCATATTGATCGTTGGAATGGTGCCGTCGGCGTTGTAGCTGAACTTCTCCACCGCGACCGACCGGGTGAAGCCACCGCCGCCCGGCAGAGCGCCGTTGTGGTAGAAGAAGTACGAGCCGCCGTTGAAGTCGATGACGCCGACGTGGTTGGTGAAGCTGCTGCCCTGCGAGGGCATGATGGTGCCGCGATACGTCCACGGTCCGGTCGGGCCGGGCGAGGTGGAGTAGGCGATGAACTCAGAGCAGCATTTCGCCGCGAACACCATGTAGTACAGGCCGTTTCGCTTGTAGAACCACGGGCCTTCCTCGTACAGGGTGGGCCGGTTCGCATCTCCCGTGCGGGTGCCGAACCCCGCGGTGGTCAGCGGTATCTGCGTCGGGCTGCCGGAGTACGAGATCATGTCGGCGTTGAGCCGCACATACCACAGACTCGGGTTGCCGTAATACAGGTAGGCTTGTCCGTCGTCGTCGATGAAGACGGTGGGGTCGATTTCGGAGTTCTGGATCAGTGGACCGCCGAGCGCGTCGCGGAACGGCCCGGTGGGGCTGTCCGAGACCCCGACTCCGATGGCTTGCGATCCGTTGGACATTCGCACCGGCACATACCAGTAGAACTTGCCGTTGCGGTAGACGGCCTGTCCCGCCCAGGCGTCCGCGCTGGCCCAGCTGAAGGTCGCCAGGCTCATCGGCGAGCCGTGATCAGTCCAGTTCACCATGTCTGACGAGGACCACACCCGCCAGTCGCGCATCGTGAAAGACGTCGGCGTCGAGTTGTCCTCATCGTGTCCGGTGTACAGGTAGACCCGGCCGTTGTAGACCAGCGGTGCCGGGTCGGCGGTGTAAACGTGTTGCACGATCGGGTTGTCTGCCCGGGCCGCGGCCGGAAGAAATGCCATCATGCATAGAAGGCTTATCGTCAAGGCGAGGACGCGTTTCGACGACCGCTGAAGTGTGAATGTCACTGTTTGAGTCCTTTATTCCGTTGGGATATGAAGGGGTGGCGTCGGCGGGGACCGAGAAGCCGGACCTCTAGCGCTGCAGTGTCAGCACGCCCGGCCGGTACGGCAGGAGGCCGTAGTCCATGCCGTCGGTGCTGGGGTCGCGCCCCTGGTAGAGGAACTACAGATTGCAAGGGTCAACGGTCTGGGTCTGGTCGGGGTTGGTGCGAACCAGATCGCCGTGGCTGATGTCGTTGGTCCAGGTCGCGCCGCTGTTGGCCTTGCCGGCGAAGGGGTTGCTCTGGGTGTCGGCCTGCGGTGTCCACGTGCCGCCGAGGCTGGTGGCCGTGAACGAGCGGAAGAAGCGGCCGCGCCAGTCCTGCGCTTCGACGATCATGAGGTACTGGTTCTGACAGGGCGAAGCGGTGCCGCCGCCTTAGAGCGGCGGCACCGCTTGTACCCGTCAGGCCGGCGGCCGGGTCTGGTTCATCGGTAGCCGGCGGCGGCGATGTTCGCCTGGACCGCATTTTCGGTCGCATCCGACGGGTAGCCCGAGACCATGGCACCCTCGTAGAACGTGCCCGCGCTATCGTTGATATTGCCTACGTCGGGTGAGCAGCAGTCGCCGCCACTGCCCAAGACGATGGCGCCTTGCTTCTTCATCGGGCTGTATACGTTGGGCTCGTTGGGAAGCGCGCCGTCCCATAGGGTGTACAGGCTTCCGGCCTGGGCATTGCTGCCCTTGATCGCGAATCGCGACGTCCCGTTGTTCTTGAGTGTCGCCGTGACGAACTTGCTGGTGAACGCCTGCTGGTTCGGGTTCCACGTGCTGCTGCCACCTGGGAACAGGCCCCATTCGAGGTCGGCCTGCACCCAGGGTCCGGTTCCGGAGCAGCCGCCGAACCAGCAGCTCGTCCCGAAGTAGATGGCGTCCATGGCACCTGGCCCGTCGGCCTTGCGGGTGGTTTCGCTGTTGCCGTAGTCGAAGCAGCAGCCGCTGTTGACATGCGTACCGCTGGTGACCATATACATGCCCTCGGGTGCGCTGCCCGTCGGGACACCCGTCAGGTGGCCGTCGCGCCAGTAGCTGTTCCCGGGGTTGATGTATAGCGAGTAGGCCTTGCTGCCACCGACCGTCAGCGATTCGGTGGTCGCTACGGCCGGGCGGCTCTGTGGTGAACCTGGGACCACGCTGGAACCCTGGTACCACAGGTCGTTGCCACGCCCGGACTGATCGAACAGGACCGTGATGACACACGTGGTGTTTGCGCAGAAAGAGTCCTGGGCCGCCGCGTTGGCGACGCCGCCAGGGGTCAGTACGCCGATGTTGCGGGTTGTGTTGTCTGAGGAGCGTCTGACCTGATACAGGTCTCCGTTGTAGGCGCTGTAGAGGGCGCGCGTTGTGCTGTGCGCCGCCACGCAGGGCGTACCACCTGCGCCGTAGATGTCGCACGGGCCGGAGCCGGTGCCCCCATCCACCTGGACGAGTTGCCACTGCTGGTTGGTGCCGCCCCAGTCGCTGTACTGCACGACGTTGGCGCCGTCGTTGGTCGCCGCGTTCTGGACCTCGACCGCCTTGTTGCTGTTGCGGTTGATCAGCCGGACGTAGCCGCTGTCGGAGTCGGCCAACCGGAACTGCTGGTTGGCGCCGCCGTGGTCGGTCCACTGGTGGATGGCGGCACCGTCGGCTGTCGACCAGCTGGACACGTCGATCACCTTGCCCGAGTGCCGCGCCTTGATCCGGTAGTAGCCGCCGCCGGAGTCCACGAACTGGAACTGCTGGTTGTTGGCGTTGGTGCGGGTCCACTGGACGACGTTGGCGCCGTCGGCGGTGGAGTAGTTGTAGACGTCGAGGGCCTTGCCGCTGTTGCGGTTCACCAGTACGTACCAGGCGGTGGTGTCCACCGTGGCGGCCGACGCCGGCGTCGTGGCCACCGCGAGCAACACGCCCACAATCGCCATGGCTGCCGCGGCGGCCACCCCCGACCGCCACCGACGACGCCACCTCGCGACGCGCGCAAACCCAACCGACATAGCGTCTTCCTTCCCTCATTGGGAACGCCGACATGAGACGGGCCGCATCGGCGCGGACGCCGACGACACCAGCGCACGGACAACTGCCCTGGAAGTGACGTGTTAGCGCTAACATTTCCGAGGACGAGCCGTGCAGGAATATGTGGGGGTGTAGGTGTTGAGTAGCCAACCGGTGGTGCGACTGAACGCACCACGTGGCACTGTGAGCGATAACATCGGCCGCGTCAAGATATAACGAGAAGGTTTTCGGAGGAAGTCCCTCCGTTCCATCAGCAGTTCGTGTTCCAGCGGGTTCGCGAAGGAGATGCCGAGCAGGTGCACGAGGAAGCCCGCGCCGGAACCCCGGGCCTGCATGCGGATGCCCATCTCCCGTATGCCATCCACGACTTGAGCAACCGTCAGGGCGTAGGAGGGGCCAGCCCAGTGTGTTCAGTACCGGGAGCTCGTCGTCCAGGCGGGCCCGCATAGCTGCAGAGCGGTCGTAGTCGTGGCGGACCATCGCCGCCTCGCACCGCTCGCGCAGCACCCGGGCGGACGTGCCTGGGGCCAGACTGATGACGCGCTCCTCGGGGAAGTGCACCCGGCCGATCCCGAGATCGGAGTGCGGGTCGAGGTGGCACTCGGAGGCGGTGCGGGCGGTGGTCGCCAGCAGGTGCGCGGCCCCGCCGTGTTCCTGGCCGGCCGCGCGGGCGACCTCCTCGGCGAGGTCGGCCATCTCGGCGGCGCTCTTCAGCGACCGCTCACCGTTGCAGGTTCGGCCGGGCTGGATCGGGGTGAGCAGCCGGGCCGAGTCCAGGCGGGCGAGTTGCACCCGCGCGCACTCACCGGCCTCGCCCTGGCAGTCGGGGTGGTCTGCGGGATCTACGGCATCGGCGGCGGCTCACTCCTCGGCCCGATCCTCGCCGGACGTGGCCTGCCCGTCGCCCGCGTCGCCCCGGCCGCGCTCGCCGCCACGTTCGCCACCTCCCTCGTCGGCGCCGCCACATATGCGGTGCTGTCCTTTGTGAGTTCCGGTAACGTCGCCCCCGACGGGTGGCTCGGACTCGCCTGCGGCACCGGCGGCCTGATCGGCGGCTACCTCGGCGCGCGCCTCCAACCCCGCACGCCCGAACGGGCCCTACGCCTCCTGCTCGGCACCCTCTCTGTGGCCGTGGGCGCCCTGTACACCGCTCAGACCCTGAACTGAGCTGACGTCGGTCGGGGCCTACGACGGATAGCACGCAACCGGCGTTCGGCATTGACAGGCCACCAACTTGAAGTTGCTGGCATGGGGCTGGTTCGGGCTGTCGGTCGTGTTCTCGTGCTGGTCGTAGGGCTACGGGAGGCGGTCGGACACGGACCAGACGGCGGCGTGCGATGAATGCGAGGGCGGCTGCCGATGCCACCCCCACGCTCGTCGGTACCGCGGCGGCCATCGCCCTCGCCGCACTCCAGATGAGCCAGGGTTCCCTCTCCGCCTTCGTTCCCGGATCGCAGCCGCGCAGGCATCACTCGAGCTCGTCGAATGCGCCCTCGACTGCGATCAGGAGGACTTCACCCAGTGTGCCGATTTCCAGCAGGTGCTGGCGGATCGTGTCGGCACGGAAGCTGCCGTACGCGTCGCCGTCTGAGCCGCTTCGCCCGACACGTGTGCGGCCGATCCAGTTCAGCCGCACACGGTCAGCGGTCAGTCGGTCAGGCGGCGATGGGCCGCGGCTCGGCTGCCGGAGTCGCCAGACGGCCAGTACGGTGCAGGCCGTACAGGGCGGCCGCGCAGGCGAGGCCGAGCGCGCACAAGGAGATCCACGGCAACGCGGGCATCCCCGCCTCGCGGGCGGCGTCGAGCGCCGCGCCGGTGAGGAGGTTGCCGAGGGTGATGCCGATCCCGCAGATGGTGTTGTAGAGCCCGTAGTGCGTGGCGACGAGACGGTCGCCGGAGAGGCGGACGATGGTGTCCATCTCGAAGGGGTAGGCGATCATCGTGCCGATGGCCAGCAACAGCGCGGCCAGCATGGGCGGTACTGCGGCCAGCAGCCACAGACCCACACCTGAGTCCGGGACGGGCACTGCGGTGGCCAGCAACAGGGGCACAAAGGCCAGGCCCATGGCGGCCAACCCCCGGGTCAGGGCCTCGCCCGGCTCGTAGCGGGCCTTGCACCAGGCGGTTACTCGCGTCTGGCCGACGATCGTGCTCAGCCCGGAGACGGCGAAGAGCGCGGCCACCGCGGCTGTGCCGAACTCACCGTCACCGCCGACCCGTCGTACCTCCAGCGGCAGTGCGAGATACACCTGGAAGGAGAGGACGTACGAGCCGATCATGGCGCCGGAGAAGAGCAGGAACGGCCGGTTGGCGAGGATGCCACGCCACTGGGCCAGTACGCCGTCGCGGTCCTGCCCCGGCTTGCCGCCCTTGGAGTCGTCAGCCCGTCGCGTCGGCAGGGCCCGGATCTGCACGATGCTGAGCAGCGCGAAGATCCCGGCTGCGACCAGGCAGGTGAGGCGGAAGTCCACGCCAGTCAGCATCATGCCCACGAGGGGGCCCAGCAGGATGCCGGCCTGGTAGAAGACGTTGAACAGGGCGAACGCCTCGACTCTGCGCTCCCCCGCGTCCGCGGCGAGGTACGCCCGGACGGCCGGGTTGAACAGTGCCCCGGCGAGCCCGGTGGCCGCGGAAGCGGCAATCAACGCGGCAAGTGAGTCGACCAGGCCGAGCGTCGCGAAGCCGACCGTGCGCAGCACGCACCCGGCCACGATCATCGGCTTGTAGCCGAACCGGTCGGCGAGCGTCCCGCCGACCAGGAACATGCCCTGCTGGCTGAAGTTCCGCACGCCGAGGACCAGTCCGACGATCCAGCCGGCCAGTCCGAGGGTGCCGGACAGGTGAGCGGCCAGATAGGGCATCAGCATGTAGAAGCCCAAGTTGATGGTGAACTGATTGACCATCAACAGCTGGACGCTGCGTTCGTAGCTGCGCACCTGTGCGAGGGTGCCCTTCACCGGCTCTCCTCCACAGCGTCGGCGTGGCCGCGCCCGGCGTTCTCGCCGGTTCCTTCCTTGCGGTCCAGTGCGTCGAGCACGTCGGATTCCTGTGCCGGCTCAGCCAGGGTAAGCGGGTCGACCACGGTGGCGCACCGGGTCCAGCGAGCGACCTCCTTCTCGTCCACGCGTCCGATCACCTCCGGTTCCGGAGCAGGAGGGGCGTCGAGGAGGCCGTGCGCGGCGCAGTAGTCGTCGTCGAAGACCGTCCCGAGGTAACGCTGGGGGCCGTCAGGGAAGATCGCGGCGATTCGGGTGTCGCCGGGCAGGGTCCGGGCCAGCCATCCGGCGACCAGGGCTACGGCACCGACGCTCCACCCGCCGGTGGCGTAGTGCGAGCCGGCCAACTGGCGGCAGGTCCACACCGCCTCGGCCGGGGCCACCCAGTGGACCTCGGAGAAGGCGTCGTAGGCGACGTTGCGCGGATAGATGCTCGATCCCAGGCCCCGCATCAGCCGTGGCCGGGCCGGCTGGCCGAAGATCGTGGAGCCGATGGTGTCGACGCCGACCACCTTCAGCTCGGGGTAGAGCTGCTTCAGCACGCGGGAGACGCCGGCGGAGTGGCCGCCCGTGCCGACACTGCACACGAGGACGTCGATGTGGCCGAGCTCGGACGCCAGTTCCAGGGCGAGCGGGGTGTAGGCGGTGGTGTTGTCCGGGTTGTTGTACTGATCCGGGCACCACGAACCCGAGTGCTGAGCCATGAGCTGCTCTACGCGCTCACGGCGAGCCTGCTGCCAGCCGCCGGTGGGGTGCGGCTCGGAGACGACGTTGATCTGGGCGCCGTACGCGGTCAGCAGCCGGGTCATTGACATCTCCAGGCCGGGGTCGGTGACCAGAGTGACCGGGTGGCCGTACACCATTCCGGCCAGGGCGAGGCCCAGTCCGAGAGTGCCGCTGGTGGACTCGATGATCCGAGCGCCGGGGCGCAAGTCGCCCCGGGCGCGGGCCCGCTCCACCATGTGCAGACCCGGCCGGTCCTTGATGCCGCCAGGGTTGAAGCCCTCCAGCTTCGCCCAAAAGCCGCGGTCCGGGTGCGTCAGGGGCTGGGACACCCTCAGCAGCGGCGTGTTGCCCACCAGCGCCGACAAAGCGGACCGCTCGGGCATTGCGGCGGTGTTCGTCATTGACTGCATGTCATTTCGCTCTCGCTCGATGAATACGCGGTGCATGTTCTTCACGCGCCACAGCCGCACAGCGGACGGTCACTCCGTCCGAGGCTGTGGGGCCGTCGCGCGGCAGCCGAGCGGGGCCGGCTGCGAGCGAGAGGTCTAGATACGCCACCGCGAGGTGCGAACAAGCACGGTTCTACCCGTACGTCTTACGCGGGTTCGGAGCTGCCGACGCTGGGGCTGCTGCCGTACGAGGGCCTCGGGAACGTCGGCGAACGCGGCAGTCCCGACCTCAGCGGGTGCATTGTGAGCGGCCTGAACCGTCGTACGGGCAGCCCCGTCCAGGCCACACTTCTCGACCCCATGGTGTCGATGCGGCCCATGAGGCACCACATCGCTCGCCACCGCGGGCCATCCGGAGGCCGTGGTGGCGGTGGGTGTCAGCCGCCCCTCCTCTTCGAACTGCCCGTGCGTGAGGGCGCACAGCCCGAGCACCACGAGCAGGGCTCCGGACAGCAGAGCAAGAAGTGGGCGCCGCCGACGCGAGTCGGCCAGGGCACGCACGTCAGGCGTGGGGGTGCGGGAGTGTGTCGACACAGGTCCTCCGTGCGCTCGCTCCCTTCGGCCACAGCGGCAGCCACGGCAGAGGGAGACGGCAGGCATGGGTGGGGGTAGTACGGCCTCGACGACGCAGAGCCGGAGTCACCTCCATTTGCGGGAGATCCGGTGCTCGTCGTGCACGAGCCGGCGAGCCGGCCCCACACCCGTTGACAGGGGTGGCCGGAGCAGCCGAAGGAAGAAGAGGACTACTGCTTCTAGACCTGCTGAACCACGGACAATCTCTGAGCCGTCGACGACGCTGCAGACATTGCCGGCTCGTTGAAACTCGGCCTCTCCGAGACCCGCTCGACGTTGGTCGATTCGCTGACCGACACTGCAAAGCGCGGCGGCGTCAGCACAGGACCCTGCTGCGGCTGGCCGGAGACGCAGTGCTCACTTGTATGCGAGGAGCCATGACCACCGCCCTGCTCGCCTGTCGCGATCAGCCGGGGCGCGGTCTGCTCGTCCTCGGCTCCGAGGATCTCCTCGTGCAACAGGGCCACGGGTGCTGCAGCGCTGGTCACCAGGTGTCCTTTGGTGCTCTCGGCGCTCAGTCCATGGGTGGACACGATGCCGAACAGCAACACAGCCATGGCCAACACACGCAGCAACGGACCCGCAGACGCGCGAGCCCGCACCAGCCGCGGGAGTGACCAAGCCGTAATCATGCCGTGATACTAACGGCTCGTAGACCTTGGTCCGTCAACTCCCGCACCGCAGCGCGTTAACGAGCCACACACATGACCGGTTTGCTTCGGCGAGGGCCCCGGACGGTCGACCATGACGCTCCCGACCTGCGCCCCGAGCGTGCGTTCTACTGTGAGCCTACGTAGAGCGGCGATCAGGGAGCGACCATGCGGCGGTTGGGGGAACTCGAGGCGGAGATCATGGACCGCCTGTGGCGTTGGAAGCGCCCCGCGACGGTTCGGGAGATCGTCGACGACATCAACAAGGAGCGGCCGCTTGCCTACACCACCGTGATGACGGTGGCGAACATCCTGTACAGCAAGGGCTGGCTGCTGCGCGACAAGCAGGGTCGCGCCTGGGCGTACTCTCCAGTCCGCACGCGCGAACAATACGCGGCCGCGCTGATGGAGGATGCACTCGGCGCCAGCGAGGACCGCCCTGTGGCCTTCGCCCACTTCCTGGAGCAGATGGGCCCGGAAGAGGTCAGCGCGCTACGCAAGGCACTGCGCAACGCTGGGCGAAAGGATCGCTCCTGAACGGGGCTCACCAATCGGGCACTCATTCTGCTGCCGATCAGCAAAGCCCTCACTGCCTTTCGCCCCTGACTACTAACCCACTTAGCAGATACTGAGCACTCCTCCACCCCGGCGCGTACTAAGTCCCAGCAGTCACCACTCACGTGGCTCAGCGGGACGCACAAAGAAGGGTGGACATGGGAACTCTGACTCTGAGCTGGTCCATAGCGGCGGTCTCCGCTATGGTCGCCGCCGTCGGCGCGGTGCGGGTCGTGACCACGAGCGGCGAAAGCCGCTATGCGGCGGGCGGTGACCTGCTGATGGGGCTGTGCATGGCCGCCATGGCCCTGCCCGCGACGGCAGCCTGGTACGGGGGCCTCGGCATGTGGTGGTCGGCGTTGTTCGCCCTCCTCGGGCTTGGCGCCATAGTGCTGGCCGTTAAGCACACGCGTGAACGCGGCTGGAAGGAAGGCCGCCACTGGGTACACCTCATCGTGGGCAGCATCGGCATGGTGATCATGACTCTGGCCATGACGACCACGTCGTCCGGACCCGTCCTCGCGCTGGGCAGCGGTCATGGCCACGGTTCCGCGATGCCGGGCATGCCGGGCATGGAAGACGCGGCGGGCATGCAGCACTCGGCCGAAATGGAGGGCATGGCCGGCATGGAGTCGCCGCACGGGATGGGTGCGGCGCACATGAGCGGTCACGCCGCCGCAGGAGCGGACGCCTCGTCATCGTCTTCCCTCTGGCGTTTCGTGATCGCCGCGCTCGCCGTCTACTTCCTGCTGTCGATCGCCGCATCGGTTTGGGCACGCATGCGCGGCACCGACAGGACCGTTCCCACGGCAGGCCGAGAAAACGGTCGGCGCCGCAGCTGGGGGCGCTGGCTGCTCTCGATGCCGGACACGGTCGTCGTCTTTCTGGCGTCGCTGACGCTTTCCGTGTGGGACAAGGCACGCACCACGGAACGAGGTCGCCACGGCGGACGTCGCCGCAGGACCGGCGCCACCCCGGAGGCAGCCCTAGCCGCTCACGTCGGCATGGGCGGGACCATGTCCGCCATGCTGCTCATGATGGTCGCCTAGCGGCTGACGGCTCCGGCGACGGCGCGGGCCAGATCTGCTGGACCGAGACGGGCGCAGTGCGTCGCAGGAATCGTCAGAGGCGGGAGATGTGGGCGGGCCCACATCTCGCGGATACCCCGGGGGGGTATATTGTCGAGTCGTTCGGGAGGAGCGGGGATGAGCTCCTCCCGAAGCGTCCACGCACCGACACCCGAGGATGAAAAACCATGACCGACCAGAAGAACTCCGGCTCCTGCTGCTCCACCGACGGTTCGTGCCACTCCGGCGCCGCGACCGACACCCAGGGCGGCGGGGTCACCACCGTCTACAAGGTGTCCGGCATGACCTGCGGGCACTGCGAGGGCGCGGTCTCGCAGGAGATATCCGCGCTGGACGGCGTCACCGCGGTAACGGCGGTCGCCAAGACCGGTGAGGTGACGGTCACCTCTGCCGCCCCGCTCGACGAGGAGGCCGTCCGTGCCGCCGTCGACGAGGCGGGTTACGAGCTCGTCGGCGCGGCGTGAGCCCGTCCGGGGTCAGGCGGCCCCGGACCACGCGTTTTCCTTCCCGCCGGGACGTGCCGCTCCGCTGATACGGACGCCGTACGTCCCGGCCTTCGACAGGAGAATCTCCATGACCAGCACGGCTCCCGAGAAGACGCTTCCCGACAAGGCACCCGCGCCCGTCTCCGAGGTCGAGCTCTCCATCGGCGGCATGACCTGCGCCTCCTGCGCGGCCCGCATCGAGAAAAAGCTCAACCGCATGGACGGCGTCACGGCGACCGTCAACTTCGCCACCGAGAAGGCGAAAAATCTCCTACCCGGACGGCATCGAAGTCGCCGACCTCATCACCACCGTCGAGATAACCGGCTATACCGCCGCGGAGCCGCCTCCTCCCACTCCCCCGGGCGGTGACGAGGGCGAGGACCGGGCCGCTCGGCCCGCTGCGGACCACGAGTCGCTCTTTCTGCGGCAGCGTCTGTTCGTGTCACTCGCACTCTCGGTGCCCGTCGTCCTGATGGCGATGGCGTCGGCCCTGCAATTCGACAACTGGCAGTGCTGTCGCTGACTCTGGCCGCCCCGGTCGTCGTCTGGGGCGCGTTCCCCTTCCACAAGGCAGCCTGGACGAACGCCCGGCACGGCACGGCGACCATGGACACACTCGTGTCGATCGGCACGCTCGCCGCGCTCGGCTGGTCGCTGTGGGCACTGCTCTCCGGGGACGCCCGCATGCCGGGCATGCGGCATGGCTTCGAGTTCACCATCTCCCGTTCCGACGGCTCCTCCTCCATCTATCTGGAGGCCGCGGCCGGGGTGACCACTTTCATCCTCGCCGGGCGCTGCCTGGAGGCGAGGTCCAAACGCAAGGCGGGTGCGGCACTCAGGGCACTGCTGGAACTGGGCGCGAAGGACGTCTCCGTGCTGCGGGGCGGCACCGAAGTGCGGATCCCCGTCGCACAGTTGGCAGTCGGCGACCGCTTCGTCGTCCGCCCGGGCGAGAAGATCGCGACCGACGGCACCGTCGTCGAGGGCGCGTCGGCGGTGGACGCCTCCATGCTGACCGGCGAATCGGTGCCCGTCGGCGTCAGCGTCGGTGACGCCGTCAGTGGGGCGACCGTGAACGCCGGTGGACGCCTCGTCGTCGAGGCGACCCGGGTCGGCACCGACACGCAGCTGGCCCGTATGGCGAAGCTCGTCGAGGACGCCCAGAACGGCAAGGCCGAGGTGCAACGCCTCGCCGACCGGATCTCCGGCGTCTTCGTCCCCGCGGTCCTGCTGATCGCCGCCGCCACCCTCGGGGCCTGGCTCGGCGTCACAGGTGACGCGACCGCCGCCTTCACCGCTGCCGTGGCCGTCCTGATCATCGCCTGCCCGTGCGCGCTCGGCCTAGCGACGCCGACCGCCCTCATGGTCGGTACGGGACGCTGTGCCCAGCTCGGCATCCTGATCAAGGGTCCCGAGGTACTGGAGTCCACCCGCCGCGTCGACACGGTCGTCCTCGACAAGACCGGCACCGTCACCACAGGCCTGATGCAGCTCCAGGACGTGTTCACCGCACCGGGCGTGAAGGAAGGCGAACTGGCGACCTCGGCGAGTGTCCGGCCCTGCCAGTTCCCATGTACATGTCCCGCAGCGGCGGTTCAGGCTGGCAGCGGTCCGGACACCACCGAACCTGCAAACGCCTACGCAAGCGCCGAAGCCGGGGAAAGGATCTCTCACCCCGGCCTGACGAAGTGTCAGAAAAGTCAGCATTGGGTCAGCAAGAGTCCTGCCACAGCTGCCTACAGACAGCCACACTAGGGAATCGCCAACCGCACCGGCTTGAGCCGGCCGGCTGTTCGGACGGCTTCCGGGCAGGCAGGTGGAAGGCAGTAAGAATTACCCGACCGCCTTCCTCCCGGCGGCCTCCAACGCTGACGCGTTCCCGCAGGTCAGCGCACTCTTCCCCGCGGTTTCAACGGCACCGGCGGCCGCTCGGGGGCCGGCAGTGGATCCCCGTCGTACCCCTTCACCTCACCGAATCTTGACCCTTCCATCCAGTCCCGACGGGCCTGTGCGATCTCCTCTTGCGACCGTCCGATCCAGTTCCAGAACATGATCAGCTCCTCCTCGAACGGCTCGCCGCCCAGCAGCATCAGGCTCGCGTCCGACTCGGCGCGTACGGGGAGTTCGGTGCGGCCGCAGCCGAGGTAGAGCATGGATCCGGGCAGCAGGGGCACGCCGTCGACGTGGGCCTCGCCGGACATGGAGAGGACGGCGTACTCGAAGTCGGGCTCCAGGGGCAGACGTACGTCCGCGCCGTGGTCCAGGGTGAGGTCGGCGCCGACGATCGGGGTGTACGTCGTGCCGGGCGAGGTGGCTCCGTCGAGGCCACCGAGGATCAGCGTGGCCTTGAGGCCGGGGGCCGTGACCACCGGCAGCTCGGCGTGGTGTTCGAAGTGCGGATCGGTGTGGCGGTGGTTGTCGGGGAGCGCGACCCACAGCTGGGCGCCGTGCAGCAGGCGGGCGTGGGACTTCGGGCTCTCCTCGGAGTGACTGATGGCCCGGCCCGAGGTCATCAGGCCCAGTTCCCGCGGACGGATCGTCTGCAGACTGCCGGTGGAGTCACGGTGCAGCACCTCACCGTCGTGGAGCCAGCTCACGGTCTGCAGGCCCATGTGCGGGTGCGGGGGCACCTGCATGCCGGGCTCGTCGGCGATGTCATCGGGGCCGTAGTGGTCGACGAAGCACCAGGCACCGACCATGCGGCGGCCCAGGTTGGGCAGCAGGCGCCGGACCTCGGTGGACTCGCCGAGCTTCACGCGGCGAGGGCTGAGAAGTTCGCGGACCGGCTCCGCGACGACGAAACCACGGCCGCCGCACACGGCGGGAACCGCCTCGCGATCAAGATTGCTCATGTCGCCCAACCTAGTCCTGTGGGAGCCGTCGCGTCAGCGCGTCCTCGACCGGCGGCGAAGGGGCCCCGCGCCGCCCCCATCACATAGTGGAATATTGAACCAACCTACTCCGTTGTCGGCCTCGAAGGAGGTCAGCGTGGACATCACGTACTACGACCACGGAACACAGGCGGAGCGCTGGGAGCGCGCGCGGATGTTCTTCGACGCCAAGGACTACGCCGCCGCGGCCCGCGTCCTGGACGGGCTGGTCGGGGAGGTGCCGGAGCAGACAGGACCCCGGCTGCTGCTGGCGCGCGCCTACTACCACTCGGCCCAACTGCGGCGCGCCGAGGCCGAGTTGCGCGTCATCGTCGAGCGTGACCCGGTGGAGCACTACGCGCGGCTGATGCTGGGCCGCACCCTCGAACGCCAGGGGCGCCCCGAGGAGGCAGGACCGCACCTGCGCCTCGCCTCGGCCCTCGCGGGCGACTTCGACGAGATCTGATCCCACCCCTCCGTTCCACACGGGCAGGGCCCGGCTCCCCCACGGAGCCGGGCCCTGCGCGCTGTCACGGCGTGGCGCCACGCCCGTGCCTGCCGCTACGTCGCCTTCCCGTACGTCCGCCGCCCCCGCCGGTACGCGATCTCCCCGAGAGCCACGTCCGCCACGACGAACGCCACCAGCGGAATGCCCAGCAGCGGTACGAAGTAGCCGAGGACGGCGACGGCGGCCGCCAGCGGGACGAGGATCTGCGGGGGCACCTGCTGCCAGGCGCCGCGCGGGATCGGGCGGCCGAAGGCGGACCCGCGGCCGCGCTGCCACCACATGCGGTAGCCCCACACGATCAGCAGGATCAGCGAGAGCGCCAGCAGCATCAGGGCGATCTGGTTGACCAGGCCGAAGAGGACGCCGGTGTGCAGGTCGATGCCGTAGCGCGTCAGCTTCGCCAGGACCGGGTAGTCGGCGAACCGCAGGACGTCGGTGACCTCGCCGGTCGCCGGGTCGATCGCGACCGAGTCCTGCTTCTCGGGCCAGCTGCGCTGCACCTGCTTGACGACGTAGGCGGAGGAGGCGTCGGCGGGCGGAACGATCTCGACCGGGTCGCCGAGGCCCTCGGCGCGCGCGGCCGCCAACACCTTGTCGAGGCCGACGCCGTGCCCGGCGTCCCCGCCGGAGCCGGAGCCGGCCGCCGCGCCGTGGCCCGCGTGATCGCCGCCCGCTGCCGTCGACACCGACGGGGTGGAGTGACCGAGCGAGGTGCGCAGCTCGTCGATGTTGGCGCCGGCGTACGTCGACCAGGTCAGGCCGGTCGCCGAGAGGAAGAGGAACCCGACTGCGGCCCACACGCCGACGCTGCCGTGCAGGCTCAGGGTGCGGCGCCGCCCGCTCGTGCCGCGCACCTTGCGCTGGGCGCGGCGCCGGGAGAACCACAGCACCAGGCCGCCGCCCGCGATCACCCACAGCCAGCTCGCGGCGAACTCGCTGTAGAGCCGGCCGTTCTCGCCGAGGTGCAGATCGCGGTGGAACTCGTCGATCCAGGTGCGCAGCGGCAGCGCACCTGAGGCGCCGTACTGTTCGAGGTCGCCGCGCACCTTGCCGGTGTACGGGTCGACGAACACGGCCAGGGTGTGGGTCGGGTCGACGCCCTCGACACCGGACAGCAGCACCCTGGTCGTCGCGTCGGCCTCGGGGGAGGGACGTACGGCCGAGACCGTGCCCTCCGGGTGGGCCTTGCGGGCGGCTGCCACCTGCTCCGAGATCGGCAGCTTCGCCTCGCCCACGGACACGGTCATCTCGTGGGAGTACACGAGCTTCTCGGCCTGGAACGCGCCGGCGTAGAGGAATCCGGTGACGGCGGCGACAAGCAGGAACGGCGCGACGAAAACGCCGGCGTAGAAGTGCAGTCGCAGGATCAGCGGACGCAGCGGGGCCCATCTGCCGGGGGTCGGCGCGGGGGCGCTCGGCTGCGGGGCCTCGTCCGATGGGGGTCCCCCCGCTGGAGCGGAGCCGGAAGTGGGGGAGGTCGAGGAAGCGGTGGTCATCGGCGGGTTTCTCCGGGGTCCGGGGCCTGTCTCAGCCCGTGTCGCTCCAGTAGTCGGGGTGCGGCGCCGCCGAGTTCCCGGCGAATTCAGTGGTCTGCGTCACACCAGAGCGTTACGCCAGAGCGCACCGGTCGTCGTGGGAGGCCGTGGCATCCTGGCGCGATGGCATCTTTCCCTGACCGCGCGCCCCTCGCCGAGCGGGTCGAGGAACTCCTCGCCACCGACGGCCCGTTGCCCATCGTCGCGGCCGGTGACCCGGTGCTGCGGCACGGCACCGAGCGCTTCGAGGGCCAGCTGGAGCCCGCGCTCCTCGCCCGTTTCGTCGAGGCCCTGCGCCGCACCATGCGTGCGGCGCCGGGCGTCGGCCTCGCCGCGCCGCAGGTCGGCGTGGAGCTGCGGATCGCGGTCATCGAGGACCCGGCGCCGGTTCCGGAGGAGATCAGAGTGGTCCGGGGCCGGGTGCCGCAGCCGTTCCGGGTACTGGTCAATCCGGTCTACGAGCCCGTCGGCACCGCCCGTGCCGCGTTCTTCGAGGGCTGCCTGAGCGTGCCGGGCTACCAGGCGGTGGTGGCGCGGCACGCCGAGGTGCGGCTGACCGGCGAGGACGAGCACGGGCGCCCGCTGGACGAGGTGTTCACGGGCTGGCCGGCACGGATCGTGCAGCACGAGACAGACCACCTCGATGGCGTCCTCTACCTGGACCGGGCCGAGCTGCGCTCGCTGTCCTCGCACCAGGCGGCGGCCGAGTACTGGGCGCAGGCGACACCGGACCGGGCGGCCGCGGCCCTGGGGTTCCGCCTGCCGGACTGACGGCCCCGAGCTGAGAACCCCGGACTGAGGCCCCCGGGCTGAGGGCGGGTGACACCCGCGATCGGCCCGTGGCGCGATCGGCCTGTGGGGAGGGGCGCGTTGTCCTACCGCGACGCGGAGTTCTGGGCGACGCCGCTTCCGAGGAGCAGGTACGGCCGCTGCTGCCCGCCGACCCGGCGATACGCCCGCCTTCCACGACGTGGGCGACGTGCTCGGCGTGGGACAGGCGCTGCCCGATCTCGGCGCGGCGCGCCCGCTGCTCGGGCAGTTCGGCGCCGCGGCCGAGCTGCTCCGCGAGGCGGTCGGGATCTTCCACGGCCTGGGCAACGTGTGCTGGAGCAGCAGGCTCGGGCCGCCGAGGAGGTGGCCCGCACCGTTCGGCGCGCACCCTCCCCCGCCTCCTCCGAGCCCTCGGCTCACCCCCGATAGGCCTCCAGCAACCGCAGCCACACCTCGCTGACCGTCGGGTACGACGGCACCGCGTGCCAGAGCCGGCTGATCGGTACCTGGCCGGCGACAGCGATGGTCGCGGAGTGGATGAGTTCGCCGACGCCGGGGCCGACGAAGGTGACGCCGCGCAGGATCTCCTCCTCCAGGTCGACCACCATGCGGGCGCGTCCGCGGTAGCCGTCGGCGTAGAGGCCGGCGCCGGCGACCGAGGAGAGGTCCACGTCCACGGCCCGGACGCGGTGGCCGGCCTGTTCGGCCTCCGCGAGGGAGAGGCCCACGGCGGCGGCCTCCGGGTCGGTGAAGACGACCTGGGGGACGGCGGCGTGGTCGGCGGTCGCGGCGTGGGCCCCCCACGGCTCCGACTCGGGGATCGCCGCGCCGGACGCGCGGGCGGCGATGGCGGCCCCGGCGATGCGGGCCTGGTACTTGCCCTGGTGGGTGAGCAGTGCCCGGTGGTTGACGTCGCCGACGGCGTAGAGCCAGTCGGTGCCGGTCACCCGCAGGCTGTCGTCGACGGACAGCCAGCTGCCCGGCTGAAGGCCGACCGTGTCGAGGCCGATGTCGTCGGTGCGTGGGGCGCGGCCGGTGGCGAAGAGGATCTCGTCGGTCTCGATGCGGTCGCCGCGGTCGGTGACGACCACGACGCCGCCGTTCTCGCGGGCCACCGACTCCACGGACGTACCGATGCGGATGTCGGCGCCGGCCTCGGTGAGGGCCTCGGCGACCAGTTCGCCGGCGAAGGGCTCCATGCGGTTCAGCAGGCCCTTGCCGCGCACGAGGACGGTGACCTCGGAGCCGAGGGCCTGCCAGGCGGTGGCCATCTCCGTGGCCACCACTCCCCCGCCGACCACGACCAGGCGACCGGGGACGGTCTGCGCGCTCGTCGCCTCCCGGCTGGTCCAGGGCTTGATGTCGGCGAGGCCGGGCAGGTCGGGCAGTTGGGCGCGGCTGCCGGTGCAGACCGCGACCGCGTGCCGGGCGGTGAGCACGCGCCGCTCGCCGTCGGGGCCGGTGACGGTCACCGTGCGCTCTCCGGTGAGACGGCCGTGGCCGCGGTGGAGGTCGGCTCCGATGCTCTCCAACCACTGGATCTGGCCGTCGTCCTTCCAGTTCGAGGTGTAGTAGTTGCGGTGTTCAAGGACCGCGGCCGCGTCGAGGGGGCCCTGCACGGCCTGGCTGAGGCCCGGCACGCGGCGGGCGTCGGCGCGGGCGATGACCGGGCGCAGCAGGGCCTTGCTGGGCATACAGGCCCAGTACGAACACTCGCCGCCGACCAGTTCGCTCTCCACGACCGCGGTGGTGAGGCCGGCCGCGCGGGCGCGGTCGGCGAGGTTCTCCCCCACGGGCCCGGCCCCGAGCACCACGACGTCGTACGCGATGGTTTCCGTTTCCGTCATGGGGTCAGTCTGGTGGGTGGTGTGCGACGTGGCCACATGGGTATGCGCGCCGGACACCATGCGGAATAGGTGGTCGTGCGGCCGTGTTGTGCCGACGGCTTCGCCCCCGACACCCAGGAAGAGGGATTCACGCCATGAGCAGCACCGTGGAGCTCACCAAGGAGAACTTCGACCAGACGGTCACGGACAACGAGTTCGTCCTGATCGACTTCTGGGCGTCCTGGTGCGGGCCGTGCCGTCAGTTCGCGCCGGTCTACGACAAGGCGGCCGAGGAGAACCCCGACCTGGTGTTCGGCAAGGTGGACACCGAGGCGCAGCCCGAGCTGGCCGCGGCCTTCGGGATCCAGTCGATTCCGACGCTGATGATCGTCCGTGACCAGGTCGCCGTGTTCGCGCAGCCGGGCGCCCTGCCCGAGGCCGCCCTGACGGACGTCATCGGGCAGGCCCGCAAGCTCGACATGGACGAGGTCCGCAAGTCGATCGCCGAGCAGCAGGCCAACGCCCAGGCCGAGTGAACCCCGGCCCGGGCGGACAGGCCTGGGGCGTGTTGCGAACGTCCCGCCCGCCCTGCGGGCGGACGACGGGACGTTCGCAACAGGCTCTTAGAAGGGATACGGCGCCACGTCGCCCCGCACCGTCGTCCAGCGCAGCTCCGTGAAGGCCTCCAGGTTGGCCTCGCCGCCGAAGCGGGCGCCGGTGCCGGAGGCGGCGATGCCGCCGAAGGGGGCCACGGCCTCGTCGTTCACGGTCTGGTCGTTGATGTGGACGATGCCGGTGGGGATGCGCTCGGCGAGGTCGAGTCCGCGTGCCGTGTCGCGGGTGACGATGCCCAGCGAGAGGCCGTACGGGCTGTTCGCGGCCAGGGCCGCCGCCTCGTCGGCGGTGTCGAAGGGCCGTACGGGCGCGACCGGGCCGAACACCTCCTCCGCGTAGGCGGGGGTGTGGTCGTCGACGCCGGCCAGGACGGTCGGGCGGTAGAAGAGCTGGTCGTGGGTGCCGCCCGCGGCCAGCTTGGCGCCCGCGCCGGTGCTCGCCTCGACCAGTGCGTGCACCTTGGCGAGCTGGGTGCCGTCGATGAGGGGGCCGAGGTGGACCTGCGCGCGGTGCGGGTCGCCGACGGCCAGGGAGTCGGCCTTGGCGGCGAGCCGTTCGACGTACTCCTCGTAGAGGGAGCGGTGCACCAGGTGGCGGCCGGTCGTCATGCAGATCTGGCCCTGGTGGAAGAAGGAGCCCCAGGCGGCCGTGGAGATCACGGCGTCGAGGTCGGCGTCCTCCAGGACGACCAGGGCGGAGTTGCCGCCGAGTTCGAGGTGGGCGCGCTTGAGGTGGCGGCCCGCCGCCTCGCCGACGGCGCGTCCGGCCGCCGTGGAGCCGGTGAAGGAGATCACCGGTACCTGCGGGTCCGCGACCAGCGCCTGGCCCACGTCGGGGCCGCCGGGCAGGACCTGCAGCAGCCCCTCCGGCAGGCCCGCTTCGGCGAAGACCGCCGCGAGGGAGAGCCCGCCGCAGACCGCGGTGCGCGGGTCCGGCTTCAGCACGACCGCGTTGCCCAGCGCGAGGGCTGGGGCCACGGAGCGGATCGAGAGGATCAGCGGGGCGTTGAACGGCGCGATCACGCCCGCGACGCCCACGGGGACCCGCCGGGTGTACGACAGGCGCGGGGCCTCGCTGGGCAGCACCTGGCCGGCCGGCTGGGAGGCGAGGGCGGCGGCCTCGTAGCACTCCTGGGCGGCGACGTGCAGTTCGAAGTCCGCCTTGCCGGCTATGGAACCCGACTCCCGCACGAGCCACTCCCGCAGCTCCTCGGCGTGGGCCGCGAACAGGTCACCGGCCTTGCGCAGCACTCCGGCGCGGACGAAGTGGGGAACGCGGGCCCATTCGGTCTGGGCGGCGCGGGCCGCCTGGACGGCCGGGCGGACGTCCTCGGCGGCGGCGAGGGTGACCGTGCCGAGCCGGTCGCCGGTGGCGGGCTCGGTGACGGCGTACTCGGGGCCCGCCAGAGTGCGGGACTGCCAGGTCTTCTGGTCGAGCAACGGCATGACGGCTCTCCGATTCAGCATGCGGTGGTCGAACGCCTACCCTTTGGTTGAGCGCTCAACAGCCTAACGGGCGGGAACGCCGGGTGAGCACCGTGTGACCCTGGTGATTCAGCTCGACTCGCGCCGCACCACCGTCGCGCCGTATGTCTCACGCGCCTCGGGCTCGGCTCCCGGGTTGCGCACCGCGCGGTCGACGAGTCCGGCGAGGTCGCGCCCTGAGGGCAGCTCGATGCGGACGGTGCTGAGCCGGGGCCGCAGCAGCCGGCCGAGCATGAGGTCGTCGGCGCCGATCACGGCCGTGTCCTCGGGGATGCGCACGCCCTCGTCCTGCAGGGCACGCATCAGCAGCATGGCGTACTCGTCGTTGTACGTGAACACGGCGTCCAGGCCCAGGTCCCGCCAGCGGGCGGCGAGGGCGGCCGCGGACTCCTCCGTATGGGCGAGCGGCAGCTCGGTCACGGTGGCGTCGGTGCCGCGCAGGGCGGCGCGGGTGCCGTCCAGACGGGGCCGGGAGAACATCTCCATGCCCCGCTCCTCGGGGACGACGACGCCGATACGGCGGCGGCCGCGGGCGTAGAGGTGCTCGGCCGCGCTCCGGCCGACGCCCTCGTGGTCCATGAGCAGCGCGTGGGCGCCCTCGACGGGCTCGGCGCCGAGCGTCACCACGGCCCGGGCTCCGGACCGCTTGAGGACGGCCACCCCGTCCGGGCCGATGCCGGGGCCGGGCACCAGCACCGCGACGGGCCGCAGCTCGGCCCATGCCCGGGCGGCCTCGTCACCGCGCAGGCCGCTGACGCCGTACTGGACGACGGTGTAGTCGAGCCGGCTGAGCGCTCGCTGGAAGTCGTGCACGAACCGGCTGTACAGCGGGCCGGCAGGGACGGGCGGGGCGGGCATCAGGACGATCCGGCTGTGTCCCGCGCGCAGGCTGCGGGCCGCCGCGTGCGGTACGTACCCGAGCTCCTTCGCCGCCTCGTGGACCCGGCGGCGCGTGGGCTCGCTGATCCGTACGGCGCTGGTGTTGTTCAGGACGTAGGAGACGGTCGCGCGCGAGACGCCGGCCAGGCGGGCCACATCGGCGCTCGTGGGTACCGGGCGCGGTGCGGGGGACGGCAGGGGCGCGGGCGTTTTCGGTATCTGCACCATGACGTACGGCATCTTGGCAGAAGCGGGGAACGGGGGTCCCGGCGGGGGAACATCGTCCGGATTTCTACGAACTGGCGCACATATGGTGCCGGTTCACACCGTACGCGTCACCCGGGCGACGTACGCGTCACCCGGGCGACCAGATCGCACCAGGCCGCCTCCAGACGCTCGAGCGGCATCCCGCAGCGGCCGGTGAGGTGGTGGATCAGGACCGGGTTGAGGCTGCTCATGAGCGTGTGGGCGAGGATCTCGCTGTCCGCGTCCGGCACCGCCTGCCGCAGCAGCAGGGCGATATGGCTGTGGTGCAGCTGTCGGACCGGGACGGAGAAGCGGCGCTCGGGGCTCGGTTCGGCCGCCAGCTGGAGGTCCAGCTCGTCGACCGAGCGGCGCAGCAGGGCGCAGCCGAACGCCCGCAGCCGCTCCACGGGGGGCGCCCCGGGACCCAGCGGCGGGGGGCCGCCGAGGAAGGCGGCCTGGAACTTCTTCTCGGAGTGGTCGAGCAGTGCCGTCAGCAGGCCGGTGCGGTCGCCGAAGCGACGGAAGACCGTGCCCTTGCCCACGTTGGCCGCGACCGCCACCGCCTCCATGGTGACCCCGGCCGCGCCGTGCTCCGCCACCAGCCGCGCGGCCGCCTCCAGCAGCCGGGCCCGGTTGCGGGCCGCGTCGGCGCGCAGGCAGGGCTCCTCCTCGACGGGTCCGAGCTGCAACAACTCGGGCGCGGCGAGTGACTGTTGCGACTTCGGGAACGGCGGCGGGGCGGCGGACATGAAAACAGCGTAAAGCACCGGGAAGAAAACTGGACCGCGGTCCGTTTAGAGTGATACAAAAGCTAAACGGACCCCGGTCCGGATCTAACGGCACTGTTTCACACGTCAGGGAGTTCGCATGTCCGTTCGCATTCTTGCGCTCGTCGGCAGCCTTCGCGCCGGCTCGACCAACCGCCAGCTCGCCGAGGCAGCCGTCAAGCTCGCTCCCGAGGGTGCGGAGGTCGAGCTGTTCGAGGGCCTGGCGGAGATCCCGTTCTACAACGAGGACATCGACGTCGAGGGCAACGTCCCGGCCGCCGCCGCCAAGCTGCGCGAGGCCGCACAGGCCTCCGACGCCTTCCTCTTCTTCTCGCCCGAGTACAACGGCACCATCCCGGCCGTCCTGAAGAACGCCATCGACTGGCTGTCCCGCCCGTACGGCGCCGGCGCCTTCGGGGGCAAGCCGGTGGCCGTGGTCGGCACCGCGTTCGGCCAGTTCGGCGGCGTGTGGGCGCAGGACGAGACCCGCAAGTCCGTGGGCATCGCGGGCGGCAAGGTGATCGAGGACATCAAGCTCTCCATCCCCGGTTCCCTGACCCGTTTCGCCGAGACCCACCCGGCCGACGACGTCGAGGTCGCCGCCCAGCTGACCGAGGTCGTCGCGCGCCTGCACGGCCACGCGGGCGAGCCTGCCGCCGCGTGATCGCCGCCTGAGGCACGCGGAACGGGGGCCGGAGTCTTCCGGCCCCCTTTCCGCGTGCCTCTGATCGCTCTGCGAGACGTCGCGCAAGCGATTTCTGGGTCAAGGTGCCGAAAAATCGTTCAAGCCCGCGACTACCGGCCGTCATCTCTGATTGGCTGGACGGATGCAGACACTTTATCGACGACTGCTGACTCTGATGCCTCGACTTGGTTTGCACGTGACCGACCTCGGTCCGGGATCGGCGGTGGTCTCACGGCGTAACCGGCGCCTCAGAATGCCCCTGGCCCAGGGCGCGGACGTGGTGGCGCGGGACAACGGCCGCTGGTCGGTGACGGGCGCCGGCGAGGACACCTGGGTGGTGCGGCGCCGCAAGTCCCGCGCGGAAGGGGAACAGGGCGGCGCCCAGTCGGCGAGTGTCAGGCTCGGCGACAGCGGCGCGCGCCTCCTGCTCGACCCCGCCGCCCTGCAGGACGAGCGCAAGCTGCAGCTCGCGGCGGCCGAGTACCTCTGCCACCAGCACGTGGCCGCCATGCTGGAGTTCTACGGCGTGAACTGCGTGTTCGACGTGGGCGCCAACGCCGGCCAGTACGCCCGCCGGCTGCGCCGCCACGGCTACACCGGCCGCATCGTGTCCTTCGAGCCCACCGCCGGAACCTTCGCCAAGCTCCAGAAGGCCGCCGAGAACGATCCGGACTGGTGGGTGTACCACTACGGCCTCGGCCGCGAGGACACGGCGAGCACCATCCACACCGGCTGGAACAGCATGAACTCCGTCCTGCCGCCCAGCGACTACGGCAAGGACCGCTATCTGCGGTTCGCCAAGTCCGAGACGGAGGAGATCCAGATCCGCCGCCTCGACGGCATGATGGAGAAGGCCCTCGACGGGATCACCGACCCGCGTCCCTTCCTCAAGATGGACACCCAGGGCTACGACCTGGAGGTGTTCGCCGGCGCCGGTGAGCGCGTCGGTGAGTTCGTCGGGCTGCAGTCGGAGGTCGCCGTGCTGCGGCTGTACGAGGGCAGCCCGGGCATGAGCGAGGCGATCGCCACCTACGAGGCGGGCGGCTTCGGGATCACCGGGATGTACCCCGTGACGCGTGAGGCCAACACGGGCCGGGTGATCGAGTTCGACTGCGTGATGATGCGCGCGGACGCGGCCCCGGCGACGGACTGACCCCCGCGTCGGACCGACCCGCGCTACGCCCCGCTCGCCTCGGCCTGCCGCTCCAGCTTCTTGGACGCCCTGAGGCTGGTGAACGTCGTGATCGCCAGGACGAGCACGATGAAGCCGAGCGAGAACGGGATGCTGATCTCCGGGACGTTGACCCCGGACTCGTGCAGCGCGTGCAGCACCAGCTTGACGCCGATGAAGCCCAGGATGATCGACAGGCCGTACGACAGGTGGACCAGCTTCCTCAGCAGGCCACCGATGAGGAAGTACAGCTGCCTGAGGCCCATCAGCGCGAAGGCGTTGGCGGTGAACACGATGTACGGGTCCTGGGTCAGCCCGTAGATCGCGGGGATGGAGTCGAGCGCGAAGAGCACGTCGGTGGAGCCGATCGCGAGCATCACGACCAGCATCGGGGTCATGATCCGCTTGCCGTTCTCGGTGATGAACAGCTTGGTGCCGTGGTAGCGGTCGGCGACACCGAAGCGGCGCTCGACGGCCTTGAGCAGCTTGTTCTCCTGGTAGTCCTCGTCGTGCTCCTCCTTGCGGGCGTCCTGGACCAGCTTCCACGCGGTCCAGATCAGGAAGGCGCCGAAGAGGTAGAACACCCAGGAGAAGGCGGAGATGATCGCGGCGCCCGCGGCGATGAAGCCGGCGCGCAGTACGAGCGCCATGATGACGCCGACCATCAGCACCCGCTGCTGGTACTGCGTCGGCACCGCGAACTTGCCCATGATCAGGACGAAGACGAAGAGGTTGTCGACGCTCAGCGACTTCTCGGTGATGTAGCCGGCGAAGAACTCGCCGGTCGGCTGTCCGCCGCCGTAGAGGAACACTCCGAGGCCGAAAAGGCACGCCAGCACGACCCAGACGATCGTCCAGGTCCCCGCCTCCCTGAGGGTCACCTCGTGGGGCTTGCGGCCGATCAAGAAGTCCACGCCGACCAGGGCGCACAGGGCCACGACGGTCAGTAGCCAGACGGTGAGGGACACGTTCACGGAGGTACTCCTGGGGCCTGTGGGGATCCTGTTGGGGAATGGACATCGTTGTCGGATGGCTCGATCCGTTCCACCTCCGGGAGGTGAACGAAAGGTCATGCCCTGGTAAGAAACGAGGTCAGCGGGGGCGGCGACCCGCCGAATGGCGGGCAGGTTCCGCCGTACGGCGGCGGTCCGGGCGGCCGGGCGTGCGCTCATCATGGGGCCGCACGAGCCGCCGCGTTCCGCATGAGGAGTAGCCATGACCTCGGTCCCGCCCCCGTTCGACCCCGAACTCGCCGCCGCCCTGGAACTGATCAAGGACATGATCTCGCCGAGCATCACGCCGGAGGAGATCGACGACGCCCGCCGGGGCCCCGGCATCGAGCTGCTGGCCGAGCTGGACCTGACGTTGGACGGGTTCTTCGAGGTGGAGGACCGGGAGGTGCCGGGCCCCGAGGGGGCGCCCCCGATCTCGCTGCTGATCTGCCGTCCCACGGCCCCCGCGACCTCCGGTCCGCGCCCCCTCATCTACCACGTCCACGGCGGCGGATTGATCCTCGGCAACAACCGGGTCGGGGTGGACGGGCCGCTGGCCTGGGCGAAGGAGCTCGACGCCGTGGTGGTGTCCGTGGAGTACCGGCTCGCGCCGGAACACCCCTACCCGGCGCCGGTCGAGGACGTGTACGCCGGGCTGATGTGGACCGCCGAGAACGCCAAGGAGCTGGGCGCCGACCCGGAGCGGATCGTGGTCGCCGGGGCCAGCGCGGGTGGCGGCCTGAGCGCGGCGCTCACGCTGCTCCTGCGGGACCGCCAGGGCCCGCGCCCGCTCGGTCAGCTGCTCATGTGCCCGATGCTGGACGACCGTAACGACACGCCGTCGGCTCAGCAGATGGCGGGCCTCGGCATCTGGGACCGTACGGCCAACGAGACGGGGTGGACGGCGTTCCTCGGCGAGCTGCGCGGCGGCCTCGACGTCTCCCCCTACGCGGCCCCCGCCCGCGCCGACGACCTCTCCGGCCTGCCCCCGGCCTTCCTCGACGTCGGCTCCGCGGAGACCTTCCGCGACGAGGTCGTCACCTACGCCTCCCGCATCTGGCAGGCCGGCGGCGTCGCCGAGCTCCACGTCTGGCCCGGCGGCTTCCACGGCTTCGACGGCTTCGCCCCCCAGACCGCCCTCTCCCGCTCGGCCCGAGCAGCCCAACTGAACTGGCTGCGGAGGCTGCTCGCGGAGTGAGGGCGGGCGCTGGCCGCGGGGCTTGGCCGGACGCCGACCGGCGCGCGGGTGGTCCCGGCGGCCCAGACTGATCCTGCCCCTCGGGTGCTGAGCGCGCCGCCGTGCCCGTGTCCCCGGCGACGCAGACTCGGCGCGCCCGGCGAACGCAGGCCCTGCGTGCCCGGCCAACGGGCGCGCCGTGCCCCGAGCCCCCGGGGACGCCGGCTCGGCGCGCCCGGCCAACGCAGGCCCTGCGTGCCCGATCGACGCAGACTCGGCGCGCCCGGCCAACGCAGGCTCTCCGCGCCCGAACGACACAGGCCCGGCGTACCCGGCCAACGCAGGCCCGGCGCGCCCGAACGACACAGGCCCGGCGTACCCGGCCAACGCAGGCCCGGCGCGCCCGAACGACACAGGCCCGGCGTACCCGGTCAACGCAGGGTCGGCGTGCCCACCCCCGGCGCATGGGAGGCGACCAGCCTTCGGGTTCCGGTTCGCCGGCGTCGGCGTCCGTGGGGACACCGATCCCGGGGCGGGCCCGGCCAGACTGGCGCGGCGCCTGCGCTCCCGGCGCCGGTATGGATCCGGCGTCGCACTTCCGAGGGCCCGGCGGCTGGCGCATCATGGGCCCATGAAAGAGCTGGCCGGGCGGTTGACCGCGTTGGACCCGGATGCCGGGGCCGCTGTGCAGGTCATCGCCTACTTCGATCGACTGGCCGAGTCCCGGGCGGGGATGGAGGCGCTGGTGCGGGGCGCCGCCGTACTCGCCGGAGTGGCGGCGCGGCTCGTCGACGTGGACCGGCTGGTGCGGGTCCGGGTCGAGGCGGACGGCACGCGCCGCGACACCGACCTGCCACCGGATCCGCGGTGGCCGTCCGCCGCGCTGAGGCCGGGCGGTGCTCCGGCGCTGTGGCTGGAACGCGCCGGGGCCGCGCCCAGTGTGGTGGACGCGGTGATCCTGGAGCGGGCCGCGGGTGCCGTACGGCTCGTCCTCGACCGTACGCGCGGCCGGGCACCGATCGACGACCCCGCCCTCGTCGAGACCGTGGTCGACGCCACGGCCCCCGAGGCGGCCCGGCTGCACGCCGCTCGCCGCCTCGGACTGGCCCCGGGCGCACAGGCCCGCGCCTTCGCCCCGCTCGGCGGGCGGCCACGGGTCCTCCCCGCGGACGCACGGATCGACCAGATCGAGCAGATCGAGCAGCACGGGCCGGCCGAAACGCCCGTCGGGCGCCCCGGCGCCCGCGCCCCCCTCCCCACCGCACAGCCACAAGCCCCGGTCGGCCGTCCCGCCTCAGGCCCACCCGGCTCCCCGCGTGCCGGTGTCGGCCCCGCCGTCCCCCTCACCGAGTTGCCCCGCTCCTGGGCCGCCGCGCGCACCGCGTTGCGGTTCACCGCCGACGGCACCGCGCAGGATCCCGGCCCGCGGGTCGTGTACGCCGACGAGCTCGGCGGTCTCGCGCTGCTGGCCGACCTCGTCGTACCAGGGGGCGAGCCGCCGCCCGACGTGCAGGACCTGGACGCGGCCGCGGCGGACGCGCCCTGGCTGTTGGTGACGCTGCACGCCGTGGCGACGACGGCGAGCCTGCGGGCGGCCGCCGCCGAGGCGAACGTGCACCACTCCACGCTCCAGGACCGGTTGACCCACGCCGAACACCTGCTCGGCTGGCCGGTACGGACCCCGCAGGGCCGACTCAGACTCCAACTTGCCCTGGAGATACGCAGGTTGGCACGCCCCTGAGCGTCGAGAGGCCGTCCGCCTTCAGGCCGAGGGGCCGGCCTCCACCGGGCCCTCGGCGTGGGTGACGAAGTCGTCGACGAGGCGGCGGAAGAGCGCGGCGCCGGGCGAGGTGATGGAGGTCCTCGGGGGACCAGTCCGTCAGGGCCATCTCCCTACCGTGACGGCCGGCCTGGGCCCCCGGAATCCATGGTGCAGCGCGCTGCACCATGGATTCCGGAGCCACCAGGACAACCGCGCAGGTCAGCAGGGGTGCAGGTCAGGCCCAGGCCGTCACCGGCACGAACGAGCTGTCCTGCCGGAACAGGTCCGTGCCGTCGGCCGGGTCGACGCGGAGCTGGTAGTTGTAGTGGCGCAGGTAGTAGCCGGGGTAGTTGTACGACTCGAAGCGCAGCGAGCCGCTCGCGCTGCCCGTACGGGCGATGAACGTGGCGTCCTTGGCGAACGTCGAGGTGCCGTCGTTGGGGTCGAAGCGGCCCCGGAACCCGTAGTGGCGAAGGTAGTTGCCGGCGGCGTCACGGAAGGAGTAGCCGTTCGCGTCGGCGAGACCGGCGACGACGGTGAAGGTGGACGCCTGCTTCTCCGCGCTGCTGCTGGAGCCGCTCACCACGGGCAGGTTGAGGAGCGAGGACTGCTCCTGCCAGTAGCGGGTGGAGAAGTTGGCCGACTGGAAGGAACGGGTGACGTTCTTCGCGAGGCTCGCTCCGCCGGACACCGTCTCCTTGATGACGGTGAAGTGGCGCGCCGTACCGGAGATGGCGGGCAGCGCCTTCGGCGCGCTCCAGGTGGCGAAGGTGTCGTAGCTGTCGCTGTAGTAGTACTTGCCGTCGCCGTAGCCGTCGAAGAAGATCCGCCAGGCGCCGTTGTCGAGCTGCACCAGCGCGGGGCCCTCGCGGTAGCTGCCCCAGCCGGCCCAGTCGCCGGTCTTCGAGATCGTGTAGGGGCCGGCGAGGCGCGAGGCGGTGGCGTACTCGATGTACTTGGTCGTCTCGTTCTTCGTGAAGGCGTGGTAGGTCGAGCCGATCCGCACGATGAACGTGTCGATGTGGTTGGAGCCGATACCGGACAGGGCGGCCGGTGAACTCCAAGCGGTCAGCGCGGAGTTGGTGGCCTTGAGCAGGTAAGGGGTGAAGATCCACTGGTCGTTGGTGGTCGAGCAGGACACGATGATGTTGACGCTGCCGTCGCTGTCGACGAACCACTCGGGCGCCCAGGCGCGGGACAGGTTGGCGATCGGGACCGTGTAGTCGTACAGGAAGGTCCAGTTGACGCGGTCGCTGCTGCGCGCGAAGCCGATGGTGGTGCTGACGTCCTGCCAGGTGTGCGTGGTGTAGGTGATGTAGTAGAAGCCGTCCGTGTGCTTGAAGACACTGGCGTCGCGGATGCGGTTGCTGGGCGGGGTGTACGCCGAGGACTTCACCAGGCGGAAGTCGGTGGCGTCGTCGGACTGGTAGACGTTGACCGTGCCGTCGTTGCTGTTGAGGAACGGGACGATGGTGTAACGGGTGGCCGAGCCGCTGGGCGGGGCCGCGGCGAGGGCCGTGCCGAGCAGGCCGGGCGCCTCGCCCAGCACGAGCGCCGAGGCGGGCAGGGCTGCCAGCGCGCGCAGGAGGGTGCGGCGGGACGGGCTGGGGGGACGTCTGGTCACGTGCGGCTCTCCCTGGTGCTGAGGAGTCCCAAAGACTCGGTCGTTCGACATCCCGAACGGGGTTCGGAAAGTCGATCGAAAGGTAGGGGTGGGGCACGTGCGCGTCAATGGTTTGCGCAGCACGGAACCGACCCTGTGGGAGAGCTGTGGTGGGAGCGCTGCTCTCGGCGGCTGATGTCGGACCCGAGTACCTCTCCTGCGCGCGCGTGGCGTTCCGTCATCGCGCCACCACACGTTACCGTTCGGTAGGACAACGCCGTCCCGGAGTGCCCGGAGGTACCCGCATGACGCTCGACCCTGGCGACCGCGCCGACCGCGCCGAAGGCCTGGCGGAGACCGCCCGTGCGCTGGCCGACGGGGAGGTGTCGGCCCGCGAGCTGGTGGAGCGCACGCTCGCCCGGATCGAGGCGGCGCAGGGCACCCTCAACGCCTTCCGTGTGGTCCGGGCCGAGGCGGCGCTCGCCGAGGCCGAGGCGGCCGACCGGGAACTGGCCGGCGGGGCGCGCCGCCCGCTGCTCGGGGTGCCCGTCGCCGTCAAGGACGACATGGACGTGGCGGGCGAGCCGACCGCGTTCGGCTGCCAGGGCGAGCACCCACCGGTGGCCGAGGACGGCGAGGCGGTACGGCGGCTGCGCGCGGCCGGGGCCGTGATCGTCGGCAAGACCAACACCTGCGAGCTGGGGCAGTGGCCCTTCACCGAGGGCCCCGCGTTCGGCGCGACCCGCAATCCGTGGAGCACCGAGCACACCCCGGGCGGTTCGTCGGGCGGTTCGGCGGCCGCCGTCGCCGCCGGTCTCGTGCCGGCAGCCCTCGGCTCCGACGGGGCCGGCTCGGTCCGCATCCCGGCCTCCTGGACCCATCTGATCGGCATCAAGCCGCAGCGCGGCCGCATCTCGACCTGGCCGCGCGGCGAGTCCTTCCAGGGCATCACGGTCAACGGCACGCTCACCCGGACCGTGGCGGACGGCGCCCTGCTCCTCGACGCGGCGAGCGGCAACCACGCCCAGGATCCGCACCGGCCACCCGCCGTCGACGCCCTTGCCGCGGTGGGCCGCGACCCCGGCCGGCTGCGTGTCGCGCTCGCGCTCAAACCACCGTTCACCGCGCTGCCCGCCCGTCTGCTTCCCGAGGTGCGCACCCGGGTCGTCGAACTCGCGGACAAAATCGCCGCGTTGGGACACACCGTCGAGGAGGCCGACCCGCCGTACGGGCAGATCGGGCTGACGTTCATCCCCCGGGCGACCGCGGGGATCGCCGAGTGGGTCGCCGAGGCGCCCTTCCCCGCGCTGCTCGACCCGCGCACCCGCGAGGCCGCCCGGCTGGGCCGGCTGCTCGCCGGCGCACCGCTGCGGGCGGCGCGACGAGCGGAAGCGGTCCTGCACCGCCGTATCGGCGCCTTCTTCGAGACGTACGACGTGGTCCTCGCCCCGACTACGGCCGCTCCCCCGCCGCGGATCGGGGCCATGCTGAACCTGAGCGGGTTCGCCACCGACCGCGCCATGATCGCCGCCTGCCCCTACGCCTGGCCGTGGAACGTCCTGGGCTGGCCCGGCGTCAACGTGCCCGCGGGCTTCGCACCCGGCGGTCTGCCCGTCGGGGCGCAGCTCCTCGGCCCGGCCGACAGCGAGCCACTGCTCCTGTCGCTCGCCGCCCAACTGGAGTCCGAGCTGCGCTGGCACGAACTCTGGCCCCCGCACACGGCGGTGACGGACTCCTCCCCGGCGGTGTGAGCACGCGCCCAGGCAGCTCCCCCAGGGGTGCGCGCGCAAGGCCCCGCTCGTGAGCGCCGTGCCTGTCCCGGTGTGAGCCGGGCGGGCCCACCGGCTCCCGGCTCCCGGCTCCCGGCTCCCGGCTCCCGGCTCCCGGCTCCCGGCTCCCGGCTCCCGGCTCCCGGCTCCCGGCTCCCGGAGATGTGACCACGCGAGCCCGCAGGGGTGCGAGCGCACTAGACCCCAACGCCGGAGTCGGTGCGGCCCTGGGGCGGCTGGCGGAGCCTGTCGGGTTCGCTCCGGGCAGTCCGCTGGTGCCGGTGGCGGTGGGCATGGCGGCCTGTCTGGGCGCGGTGGCCCACGCTCCGCTCGGGGTGCTGGTGATGGTCGCGGAGATGCTGGGGAACGCGTCGATTCTGGGCCCGGGGATCCTGGCGGTGCTGTGCGCCCAGGCGGTCACCGGGGGCGTCACGCTGTACCGGAGTCAGGTGGACCGGCTCGCGGAGGGACACGGTGGCTGGGCGGGCCTACCGCCGCAGATCCTGGTGAAGACGCCGGAGCACCGTACGGTGGTCTCCCTCGTGCGACGGGAGCCGCGCCCCCACACACCGATGACCGTCAAGTCGACCGATCACGCGGCGGACTGAGGCCCTCCGGGCGCGGCGGCCCTTACCCTGTGCCCATGGAGGACGCGTCGTTGGTCGGGCTCATGGGGCGGGTCACCGGCACGGTCGGGCCCGGGCTCGTCGGTGAGGTGATCGTCCGGGTGCGGGGCGGGGCCGAGCACTTCCTGGCGTACCCGGCGAACGGGACCGGCCGCATCGCGCCCGGGACGGTGGTGATGGTCGTGGAGCATCTGCCGCCCAGGACCGTCTACGTGACGCCGGCGTACGACAGTTGAGACCGCCTCGGCACAGCTGAGAGCCGTACGCGTCAAGGTTTCGACAAGGATCCGTCGGCCTCTGTACCCCGAGGTCGCGCAGGAGCACACTCCCTTCGTTCGGTGCCGTAAGGGCACCATGCAAAGGGGGCGTATGCCGATGGTTGTCGGCGTCGTTGCGGGGGTGGCGGTTGTCGCCGTCCTCGCTCTGGTCGGTCTGTTCAAATTGATGTGGCGGGTCGCGGAACCCAACGAGGCACTCGTCATCTCCGGCTCCAAGCACCGCATGGAGGGCCTGGAGGAGGGGATGGGCTTCCGCATCGTCACGGGGCGCGGCACGCTGGTGATGCCCGGGGTGCAGGTGGTGCGCAAGCTCTCGCTCGACCTGAACGAGACCGAACTGCAGGTGGACTGCGTGACCCACCAGGGCATTCCGCTGAAGGTGCGGGGCGTGGTCATCTTCAAGGTGGGCGACGACTTCGTGTCGATCGCCAACGCGGCCCGGCGTTTCCTCGACCAGCAGAAGCTGATGTCGGAGCGGGTGCACAACGTCTTCGCCGGTCATCTGCGGTCCATCGTGGGCGGGTTGACGGTCGAGGACATGATCCGCGACCGGGAGAAGCTCACCGGGCAGACCCGTGCCGCGTGCGGCACGGAGATGGAGAAGCTGGGCCTGATCGTGGACTCGCTGCAGATCCACGAGATCGAGGACCCGACCGGATACATCCAGAACCTGGCGATGCCGCACGCGGCGGCCGTGCAGCGGGACGCGCGCATCGCGCAGGCGGAGGCGAATCGTCTCGCCACGGAGGCGGAGCAGGCCTCGTTCGCCCGGATGGCGGAAGCGACCCGCGACAGCGAGATCCTCCAGGCCGGTTACCAGGCCGAGCGTGACAAGGCGGGCGCCAAGGCCCGTCAGGCGGGGCCCCTCGCCGACGCGGCCGCCCGCCAGGAGGTCGTCGTCCAGGAGACCCGGGTCGCCGAGTTGGAGGCGCACCGGCGTGAGCAGCAGCTCCAGGCCGACGTCCGCAAGCCCGCGGACGCGAAGGCGTACGAGAAGCGCACGCTCGCCGAGGCGGAGCGCGACGCGCGGATCTCGGCGGCGCAGGCCAAGGCGAAGGAGACGGAGCTCGCGGCCGCCGCCGAGGCGACCCGGGTGAAGACCGCCGCCGGAGCCGAGGCCGAGGCCACCAAGGCCCGGGGTACGGCGACCGCAGCCGCGACCCGTGCCACCGGTGAGGCCGAGGCCGCCGCCGCGCAGGCCAGGGGCCTGGCGGAGGCCGAGGCCACCAAGGCGCACGGTCTCGCGGAGGCGGAGGCCATCAAGGCCCGTGCCGCCGCCCTCGCCGAGAACCAGGAGGCCGTGGTCGCGCAGCAACTCGCCGAGAAGTGGCCGGAGATCGTCCAGGCCGGGGCATCGGCGTTCGGCAACGTCGACAACATGGTGCTGCTCAACGGCGCCGACGGCATGGCCGAGTTGTTCGCGAAGGCACTCACCATGGGCGGAACCGGACTGGGTCTGGCCCGGCAGTTGCTGGCGTCCATGAACCAGAGCGGGCAGCCGAACGGGCAGACTCCGAACGGGCCTCCGTCCCTCAACGGGGTCGCGGGCCCGCCCTCGCAGAAGGTGCCGGTCGAGGACAGATGAGGACCCGTGGTCACGGGGGCAGCCCTTAAGGTGCCCCCGTGACTGCGTTTACTGATGAGAACGTCCCGGGCCGCTTCGGCCCCTCCGCGACCATCGAGGCCGACACCCGCGAGGTGGGCCCGGTGCGCACCGAGTACTCCCCCGCGCACGACGGCGACCCCGACCCCGGCGAGATCGTCTGGACGTGGGTCCCCTACGAGGAGAACGACGGCCGGGGCAAGGACCGCCCGGTGCTCGTCGTCGCCCGCGAGGCGGGCGGTACGTTCCTCGCCGTGCAGCTCTCCAGCAAGCGCCATGACGGCGACCGGGAGTGGGTGGCGATCGGCAGCGGGCCCTGGGACCGCTCCGGGCGGGAGTCCTGGGTGGATGTCGACCGGGTGCTGAGGCTGCATGAGGACGGCATGCGCAGGGAGGCGTGCGCGCTGGACCGGATGCGCTTCAACCTGGTGCGGCACCGGTTGCACGAGCGCTACGGCTGGACCTGAAGGGCCCTCTCGAAGGCGCCGCGCACCACACTGCCCGGCGTCCGGTCCAGTACCCCGAAGACCACATGCTCGAAGGTGCGCGCGAATCGCCCGCCGTGTCCGTCGAGCAGCGCCCGGAACGCGCCCGCCACCTGCGCCGGGTCGTTGCGGAACACCCCGCAGCCCCAGGCACCCAGCACCAGTCGCCGGTAACCGTGGGCTGCGGCCGTCTCCAGAACCCGTTCGGCCCGGACATTCAGGGCCCGCGGCAGCTCGGCCGCGCGCTCGGGGGCCGTCCGCAGGACCACGCCGGCGTTCGGCGCGGCCGAGGTCAGGAATCCCGCGGCGTACGGCTCGTCCAGCAGGCGGCCGCGGTCGTCACGGAAGACGGGGACGGACGGTGAGTGGATGACGCGGTCCGTGTAGAACGGGTCGCGGTGGGCGCGGTGATGGTCGTAGAACTCGCGGACCTCGACCAGGCACGCGTACAGCGCGGAGGCGCGGCACAGGGCCTCCTCCTGGGCCTGGGCGCCGTTGAGGTAGCCGCCGCCGGGGTTCCGGGCGGAGGCGAAGTTCAACACGGCGACAGGGCCGTCCCGCGCGAGTCGGCGGGCCGCCTCCGTGCTGCTCTCGCCGGTGACCTCGATACGCGTGTCCCCGTCAGCCGAGTCGGCCGTCTCGGGGACGGGCACCGGATCCGGGCCCACCATACGCGTCCCCTCTCGCGCCGCCCGGATCGCCGCCGCGAGGGACACCTCGCGCCCGTCCGGCGCGCGGTACGCGCCCGCCGTCACGATCTGCTCGGTTTCGCGGGCGATGCCGCGCAGCCGCGCGCTCACGGCGCCACCCCCGTGGGCGCCGTGACCGCGCGCCGCGCTGCCTCCCCCGTCCCGTCGCTCTCCCCCGTCGTGCTCATGAACGCATCGTGAGGGATGCTGGTCGGGCGGTGCAACGCAGTTTCCCGGGTACGAGAACACCCGGGAAGCGGCTGCTGCCGGTCCTGAAAGTGCCGTTGTGCACCCTTGTGCGATTCGGTTCCAGGGTCTTGGGTGGGACGAGTGATGCCGATCCGGCTCTCATGAAGGCCGGACCGATGGCATGGTGGAATCTCAGGAGGATCCCGACATGTCGGATACACCAAGTGACTGTTCGGCCGGAGACTGTACGGAGCACCGCACCGTTGTCACCGAAGCCGACGTAGAGGCCCTGGTCAGGGGGATCTGCTTCAAGACCGGCCCGCCCCGCGCGGTCGGGGTGGAGGTGGAATGGCTCGTCCACGAGCTGCGTGAACCGCGGCTCCCCGTATCACCCGAACGACTCAGAGCGGCCTACGCCGCCCTGCGGACCGTGCCCCTGAGGTCGGCGCTCACCGTCGAGCCCGGCGGCCAGCTGGAGCTCAGCTCGCCGCCCGCCGCCTCCCTGATGGAATGCGTCCGCATCGTCTCCGCCGACCTCGACGCCGTCCGCGCGGTCCTGCGCCGGGACGGCCTCACCCTCGTAGGCCTCGGCGCCGACCCCTGGCACCCGCCCCGCCGGTTCCTGCGGGAGCCGCGCTACGACGCCATGGAGGCGGCCCTCGACCGTACGGGCCCGGCCGGCCGCGCCATGATGTGCACCTCGGCCTCCGTCCAGGTCTGCCTGGACGCCGGACACGAGGACCCCGGCCCTCTCGGGGTCGGGCGGCGCTGGTGGCTGGCCCACACGCTGGGCGCGGTCCTGGTGGCCGCGTTCGCCAACTCCCCCCTGCTGGGCAGCGAGCCCACCGGCTGGCTCTCCACCCGCCAACTGCTGTGGACGGAGATCGGTGCGGGCCGCGCGGGCGCACCCGAGCTCGACGCCGAACCGCGCGGTGCCTGGGCACGGCACGTCCTGGACTCCCCGGTGATGTGCATTCGGCGCGAGGACACCCCGTGGGACGTGCCCGAGTGGCTCACCTTCCGGGAGTGGACGAGGTCGGGGCAGCCGACCCGCGAGGACCTCGACTACCACCTCACCACGCTGTTCCCGCCGGTCCGGCCGCGTGGGCACCTCGAGCTGCGGATGATCGACGCGCAGCCCGGCGACGACGGGTGGATCGTGCCGCTCGCCGTGACGACCGCGCTGTTCGACGACCCGGAGGCCGCCGAGACGGCGTACCGGGCGGTGAAGCGCCTGACCGAGCGAGCCATGGCGCAGCCGGCCCCGCACAACCCGCTGTGGCTCGACGCGGCCCGGCGCGGTCTGGCCGACCCCGAACTGCACGACGTCGCCCTCACGTGCTTCACGGCGGCACTGGAGGCTCTGCCTCGGCTCGGTGCCACTTCGGAGGTTCTGGACGCCGTCACGGCGTTCCTCGACCGGTACGTCCGCCCGGGCCGCTGCCCCGCCGACGATCTGCTGGAACAACTGCGCGACGCGGACGGTCGCGCGCACGGGAAGGACATCCACACATGACCGAGCCCGCCCTCGACGCCGAAGCCACCGTCGACGCCGACACCGTCCGCGAGCGGGCGGTGGCCTCACTCGTCACCGCGCGCGAGCGCACCACCCTGCTGACCACATGTGTCGACGGACCCGACCTCACCGCCCAGCACTCGCCTTTGATGTCGCCGCTGGTCTGGGACCTGGCGCACATCGGCAACCAGGAGGAACTGTGGCTGCTGCGGGCGGTCGCCGGCCGGGAGGCGATGCGGCCGGAGATCGACGGCCTGTACGACGCCTTCGAGCATCCCCGCGCCGAACGCCCCTCGCTGCCCCTGCTGCCGCCCGACGAGGCCCGCCGGTACGCGGCGGACGTGCGCGGGCGGGCGCTGGACGTCCTGGAGAGCGCCGACTTCCACGGCACGCGACTGACGGAGGCCGGCTTCGCCTTCGGGATGATCGCGCAGCACGAACAGCAGCACGACGAGACGATGCTGATCACCCATCAGCTCCGCACGGGCCCGCAGGCCCTGACCGCGCCGGACCCGGAACCCGCGCCGCTGTTCACCGGCCCGGCCGAAGTCCTGGTCCCCGGCGGGCCGTTCACCATGGGCACCTCCACCGAGCCGTGGGCCCTGGACAACGAACGGCCCGCGCACCGACGGGAGGTGGCGCCGTTCCACATCGACACCACACCGGTGACGAACGGCGCGTACCAGGCGTTCATCGACGACGGCGGCTACGACGACGAGCGCTGGTGGACCGCGGACGGCTGGGCCCACATACGCGCGCACTCGCTGTACGCACCGCTGTTCTGGCGCCGCGACGGCAGGCAGTGGCTGCGCCGCCGCTTCGGCGTCACCGAGGTCGTACCGCCCGACGAGCCGGTGCTGCACGTGTGCTGGTACGAGGCCGACGCCTACGCCCGCTGGGCCGGGCGCCGGCTGCCCACCGAGGCGGAGTGGGAGAAGGCCGCCCGGTACGACCCGGCGGGCGAGCGCTCCATGCGCTACCCGTGGGGCGACGCCGACCCGGCGCCCGAGCACGCCAACCTCGGCCAGCGGCACCTGCGTCCGGCGCCCGCGGGGAGCTATCCGCAGGGCGAGTCGCCGCTGGGCGTACGGCAGTTGATCGGTGACGTGTGGGAGTGGACCGCGAGCGACTTCCTGCCGTACCCGGGCTTCCAGGCCTTCCCGTACAAGGAGTACTCCGAGGTGTTCTTCGGCTCCGACTACAAGGTGCTGCGGGGCGGTTCGTTCGCCGTGGACCCGGTGGCCTGCCGGGGCACGTTCCGCAACTGGGACCATCCGATCCGGCGGCAGATCTTCTCCGGCTTCCGCACCGCGCGCTCGGTGGACGTCTGATGTGCCGTCATGTGGCGTACGTGGGCCCCGAGGAGCCGCTGGGCCGGCTTCTCGTGGAACCCCCGCACGGTCTGTACCGGCAGTCGTGGGCGCCTCGGCGGCAGCGGTACGGGACGGTCAACGCCGATGGTTTCGGCGTCGGTTGGTACGCGCCGGGCGATCCGGTGCCCGCGCGCTACCGCCGGGCCGGGCCGATCTGGGCGGACCTGTCCTTCGCCGACCTGGCGCGTGTCGTGCGCACCGGTGCCCTGCTCGCCGCCGTCCGGGACGCGACCCTGGCGGGGGCGGACGCGGAGGCCGCGGCGGCGCCGTTCGCCTCCGGCACCTGGTTGTTCAGCCACAACGGCGCCGTCCCGGGCTGGCCGGGCTCGCTGGCGTCGCTCGCGCCCACCCTCCCCGCGGTGGACCTGCTGTTCCTGGAGGCCCGCAACGACTCGGCGCTCGTGTGGGCGCTGGTCCTGGCGCGCCTGCGGGCCGGTGACGACGAGGCGGAGGCGCTCGCCGCCACCGTCCTGGAGGTCGCCGCGGCGGCCCCCGACGCCCGGCTCAACCTTCTGCTCACCAACGGCGAGACCATCGCCGCGACCGCATGGGGAGACACCCTCTGGTACCTCTCGGAGCCCGGCCGACGCACGGTCGTGGCCTCCGAGCCCTACGACGACGATCCGCGCTGGCAGGAGGTCCCCGACCACACCCTGCTCACGGCGAGCCGCGCCGACGTCCTGCTCACCCCGCTCAAGGACCTGAGCGAGGACACGGCACCCGAACCGTCCGAGGAGCCAAGCACGTGAGTCCGTTCCGAGTCACCCGCACCCTGCCCGAGGACGCCACGGACGCCGCCCTGCGCGTCGATGTCCTGCGCGGCCTGACCGCCACGCCGAAGACGCTGCCGCCGAAGTGGTTCTACGACGCACACGGCAGCGAACTGTTCGATCAGATCACGGAGTTGCCCGAGTACTACCCCACCCGCGCCGAACGCGAGATCCTGCTCGCCCGGTCCGGGGAGATCGCCGCCGCGACCGGTGCCCGTACCCTCGTCGAACTCGGCTCCGGCTCCTCCGACAAGACCCGCCATCTGCTCGACGCGCTCACCGGCGCGCACACCTACGTCCCCGTCGACGTCAGCGAGAGCGCCCTCACCGGCGCGGGGCACGCTCTGATCGCCGAGCGGCCGGAGCTGAACGTACACGCCCTGATCGCCGACTTCACCGACACGCTGACCCTGCCTGACACGCCCGGGCCCCGGCTGCTGGCGTTCCTCGGCGGCACGATCGGCAACCTGCTGCCGCTCGAGCGCGCCGGGTTCCTGGCGTCCGTACGGGCGCTGCTGTCCCCCGGCGACACGCTGCTGTTGGGCACCGATCTCGTGAAGGACGAGCAGGTGCTGGTCCGGGCGTACGACGACGCGGCCGGCGTCACGGCCGCGTTCAACAAGAACGTCCTGACCGTCGTCAACCGTGAGCTCGGCGCCGACTTCGAGCCCGACGCCTTCGACCACGTGGCACTGTGGGACGCGGAGAACGAGTGGATCGAGATGCGCCTGCGCTCCCGTACCGCGCAGACGGTGAAGGTCCCCGTCCTCGACCTCGCCGTCGACTTCGCCGCGGACGAGGAGTTGCGCACGGAGGTGTCGGCGAAGTTCCGCCAGGACGGCGTGCGCACCGAACTGGCCGCGGCCGGGTTGGAGTTGACGCACTGGTGGACCGACTCCGAAGGGCGGTTCGCGCTGTCGCTGAGCACGGTGCGGTGACACGGGGCGTCAGCCGACGGAGACCTTGAGCTCCTGCGTGACGCGTCGGGAGGCGCGTCGGGCCTCCGTCGCGGGGTCCGCCCCGGTGAGCACCTTCGTCATGTAGTCCTTGATCGGGTTGTCCGCCTCGACGGCGGCCCACTCGGGTGTACTGGGGGTCGCCCGCCCTTGCGCGGCGCCCGCCGCCATGGCGGCGACCCCCTCCTCGCCGGAGACCGCCCCGGCGAGGGTCCGCTTGTTGGGCACGTAGTTCATGGCGCGGGCCAGCTCGGTGTTCCACTTGGCGCCGGTGAGCGCCTTGACGACGGCCACGGCACCGTCGTGCTGGTCGGTCCGCCTCGGTACGACGAGGTCGGAGCCGCCGGTGAAGACGGCACCCGGCCTGGCCGCGCTCTTGCCGGGGACGGGGAAGAAGCCGACCTTGCCCGCGAGGCCGGGATTCTGCTGGACGATCACCTGGGCGAGTCCCGGCACCGCCACGATCTGGGCGGTCCTCCCCCGGGCGAACACGTCGGCCTGGGGCGGGTGGTCCTCGTCGGCGGCGACCGGGCCGTCGCCGAGCGCCTGGAGCCTGCGGTAGAAGTCCATGGCGCGCAGGGCGGCCGGGGTGTCCAGGGCGCCCTCCCAGACGCTGTTGTGCTCGGTCGCCAGGTCGCCGCCCTCGTCCCAGATGAAGCCGGAGAGGGTGTACCAGTCCTGTCCGGCCAGGTAGATGCCCTGGTTCCCGTCCGAGTCGAGCTTCTCGGTGGCGGCGAGCCATGCGGCGCGGGTCCGGGGCGGGGCCTTGACGCCTGCCTGCTCGAAAAGGTCCTTGCGGTAGATGACGACGCGGTTGGCCGCGTACCAGGGGATGCCGAACTGGTGGTTCCTCAGCTGTCCGGGTTCGGCGAGGCCGGGCAGCCAGTCGCGGGCGCCCCAGTCCCGCACCGACTCCAGCGTCAGGTCGAGCAGTCGGCCTCCGTCGACGTACTGGGGGACCTGGGTGTTGCCGACCTCGATGACATCGGGGCCGGAGGGGCTGTCCGCCTCCAGGGCGGCCTGCACCTTGGCGCCGATGCCGGTCCATTCCTGGACGCGGATGTCGAGGTCGAGATCCGGGTGGGTGTGTTCGAAGTCCTTGGTGAAGCGGCGCAGGAAGTCCGGCGACGCGCTGTCCTTCATCAGCCACACGGTGACGGTGTGCCGTTCGTCCGCCCCGAGGTGCGGCACCAGACCGCAGGCGCTGACACCGAGGCCGAGGAGGGCGGCGACGGCAGAGGCGAGGGCACGGGGATGACGTCTCACGGGGGTCCTGTTTCTGTCTGGCGGACAGGGGTCACGGGCCCGGCGTGGGGGATGAGCGCGGGCGCTCGAACGGGTGTGCCGGATTTTGGTATAGACCAATGGGGAAGGTCAAGGGGGCCCTGGAGATTGCCCCGACGTCTCGCGCGCCGCCGCGGCTTGGGGCACGGTGGAGTGACGCGTGACACGCGTGAGCACTCACGGAGAGGAACCCGCATGTCGAACCACACCTACCGGGTCACCGAGATCGTCGGCACCTCCCCCGACGGCGTCGACGAGGCCATCCGCAACGGCATCAACCGCGCCTCACAGACGCTGCGCAACCTGGACTGGTTCGAGGTGACGCAGGTGCGCGGGCAGCTCGAGAACGGGGAGATCGCGCACTGGCAGGTCGGGCTGAAGGTGGGCTTCCGCCTGGAGGAGGGCGAGTAAGGGCGCAACAAGCCCCTCAGGCCCGCATAAGGCCCAACAGCCCGCTCAGGTCCGCCCTTCGCGCTCCTGTGCCACCTTCAGCTCGGTGGAGGGGGTCGCCCAGCGTGCGAGCACGACGGAGAAGCCCTCCCGTCGGGCGTCCGCGCAGACCAGTTCGTCGTCGTCCACGAGCACGCGGATCTCCCGGGTGCGGGCGAGCCTGCGGAGGATCTCCAGCTTGGTCCGCCGGGCGGGCCTGCGGTCGTCGTTGCGCCGCATGTACACCCGCCCCGCGGGCAGCCCGTGCGCGTCGAGCCAGTCGAGCGTGTCCTGACGGCAGCGCTCGGGCCGCCCGGTGAGGTAGACGACCTCGCACTCCTCAGCGCTCTCCACGGCCAGCGCGATGCCCTCCGCCAGCGGCGGATCCTGCGGAGCGGCCGCGAAGAAACCGTCCCAGTCACGGGGCTTGCGCTCCAGGAAGCGCTGCCGGTGCGCCGTGTCGGCGAGGGTGTTGTCGAGGTCGAACACGGCGAGCGGGAGCTTGCCGCCGACCGCCCCACGGCTGCCGCCGACCGCCCCACGACTGCTCCCGGCCGCCCCACGACTGCTGCTGTTCGTCACGGAGCCACCCTACGCACCCGGCAACCTTCGCGCCCCGGGCGGCCACTGCCGTGCGACGACAGCCGGCGACGACCGGCACCGGCAGGCAGGCGGAGACGGGAGACCCATGCGCAACACTGCGATCTGGACGGCGGCACCGGCGAGCGCGGCACTGGTGACGGCATGGGGGAGGGCGGGCACAGCCGCCGCCTCCCCGGCGGCCGCGGCAGCCACGACGCTCGTCGTCGCCACGAACGGCGACGACACCGCCCCCGGCACCCTCGCCCGCCCCCTGAAGACCATCCAGCGGGCGGTGGACCTGGCGAAGCCCGGTGACGTCATCGCCGTACGCGGCGGTACGTACGCCCTCACCGACAACATCACCATCGCCACCTCCGGCACCGCGTCCCAGCCCATCACCCTGGGCGCCTACCAGGGCGAGCGTGTGATCGTCGACGGCGAGCGGCTCCCCGCGAGCCACACCCCCGTCGGTGGCAGCATCCCGCGGGCCGAGCGCGGGGCGATCCACCAGGAGGCGTCGTACTGGCACATCTCCGACCTGGAGATCGTCAACGGGCCGTACGGCGTGTACTGCGACGGCTGCAACGGCAATGTCTTCGCCCGCCTGTCCACCCACGACAACTACGAGTCCGGCTTCCAGCTCCAGGGCGCCTCCGGCAACAACCAGATCCTGAACCTGGACAGTTACGGCAACCGCGACCCGCGCAAGAACGGCGAGAGCGCGGACGGGCTGGCCATCAAGGAAGGCAGCGGCACCGGAAATGTCGTGCGAGGCGCCCGGCTGTGGAACAACGTCGACGACGGCTTCGACGCCTGGAAGTTCACCTCTCCGGTCCTGATCGAGAACACCGTCGCCCACGGCAACGGTTTCAACCGCTGGGGCTTCCCCGACTTCGCAGGCGACGGCAACGGAATCAAGCTCGGGGGAGGCAGCCCGGCGCCCGCGGTGGCCCACACCGTGCGCAACTCGGCCGACTTCAAGAACGCGGCGCACGGCCTGACGGACAACGGCAACACGGGCGCCCTCGCCCTCAGCAGGAACAGCACGTACGGCAACCAGGGCACCGGCTTCGACGTCGACACCTCGGGCGGCAAGGCCGTACTCACCGCCAACCTGTCCGTCGCCGACGCGCGTGCCGCGGCCGTCGGGTCGGGCACGGCCGCCAGCGGCAACTCCTGGAACCTCGGCGGGACATGGAACGCCTCGTCCGTCCTCAGCACGGACCCGGCCCCGCTCATGGGTTCCCGTGCGGCCGACGGCTCGCTGCCGTCGGCGCCGTCGTTCCTCGTCCCGCGCAACGGGGCGGCCGTGGGCGCCCGGTTCTGACAACGCATTTCACACCCGGCGGTTGATTGCTCAAGCACCCCACTGCAATACTCCGCTTTCGACCCAGCAGATCCACAGGAATCCGAACAGCCGGAAATTCGGATTCACGATCCCCCCACAAAACCCGCACCGTGCGGGGCACACAAGCAGCAAAGAAGGTGCCTTTGTGCCCGAATTTTCACCGTGGCCCGACGACTCGTCCGCATTTCACGCGCCGAACGCCGAACCGATAAGTCCGCAGCAGATATCGCACGATCCGGAATTCCGCTCGCTGCGCCGTGCCCGACTGCGGTTCGGGGTGCGGGCCACGGCCCTGTCGGTCGGTGCGTTCCTGCTGTACGTGCTGCTGTCGAGTTTCGCGTCCGGTGTGATGAACCAGCCCCTGGTCGGCCACCTCACGCTAGGACTGGCCCTCGGTCTCGGGCAGTTCGTCGTGATGGCGGTGACGGCCTGGTCCTACGTACGGCACATGCGCACCAAGGTCGACCCGCTCGCCGGCCACTTCCGGTCACAGTTGCGGCATGAGCCCCTGCGCCCCCGGGCGGCCGCGCACGGAACGGCCGGACACGGGACGGCCGGACACGGGACGGCCGGACACGGGACGGCCGCACATGAGCCGGCCTCGCAGGCACAGGGTACGAGGGGGTACCCCACGTGGTGACGACCGCAGCCGGCGTCGTCGACAACTTCAGTCTTCAGCTGACGTTCGTCCTGTTTCTCTCGGTGGTGGTGGCCACCCTGTTCACCGCGCTGCTGACGGCTCCTCAGCGCGACGAGATCGGCGAGTTCTACCTCGGCAACCGCACCATGTCGCCGTTGCGCAACGGCCTCGCCATGTGCGGCGACTACCTGTCCGCCGCGACCCTGCTGGGCAGTACGGGCCTGGTCGCCCTGACCGGCTACGACGGGTTGATGTATCTCGGCGGCACCACCGTCGCCTGGATGATGGTGATGCTGCTGATCGCCGAACCCCTGCGCCGCACGGGGAAGTTCACGTTGGGCGACACGGTCGCGCTGCGCATGCCCCGGCAGCAGCGGCCGGTGCGGCTCGCCCTGGCCGTGTGCACCCTGGCCGTCGCGACGCTCTACCTCGTGGCGCAACTGGTCGGCAGCGTCGCCCTGTTGACCCAGTTCACGGGCGAACCGAGCCCCGCCACCCGCACCTTGTGCGTGGTCGTGATCGGCACCGTCGTCATCATGTACGCCTCCCTCGGCGGCATGCCCGGCGCCACGGTCATCCAGATCATCAAGGCGGTGATGCTGGTGGTCGGCATCACGGTCACCGCGGGCTGGGTGCTCCACCACTACGGCTGGAACCCGGGCGCCCTGCTCTCCGCGGCCGCCGACCGCAGCGGCAACGGACTGCAGTTCCTCGAACCCGGTCTGCGCTACGGCGGCAGCACGACCAACAAGGTGGACTTCTTCAGCCTGGAACTGGCCATCGTCCTCGGCCTCGCCGCACTCCCGCACGTGCTGATGCGGCTGCTCGCCCCGCGCAGCGTCGGGGTGCTGCGCTCCTCCGTGGTGTGGGCCGTGGGCCTGGTCGGGCTGGTCTGCCTCGCGGCCGGCATCGTCGGCCTCGGCGCCACCGCCGTCGTCGGCCGGGACACCATCGCGGACACGGACCGCACCGGCAACGCCTCCATCCTGCTCCTCGCCCACGAGTTGGGCGGCAGTGTCCTCACCGCTCTGCTGTCCTGTCTGGCCTTCGTCACGCTGCTCGCCGTCGCGGCCGGCCTGACCCTCGCCGCGGCCTCGTCCCTCGCCCACGACCTCTACGGCGAGGTGATCCGCAAGGGCCGGGCGAGCGAGCGGGAGGAGCTCACCGTCGCCCGGCTGGCCGGGGTCCTCATCGGCGTCCTCGGCATGCTGCTCGCACTCGTCGTCTGGGGGGCGAACACCGCGACGCTGGCCTTCCTCGCCTTCGCCATCGCGGCGTCCGCGCTCCTGCCGACGCTGGTGTACACCCTCTTCTGGAAACGCTTCACGGCGCTGGGCGCGCAGCTCAGCCTCTACGGGGGGCTGCTCTGCTCCGTCCTGCTCGTGGTGTTCTCCCCCGTCGTCTCCTCCACACCGGCCTCGCTCTACCCGCACTCCGACTTCGCCTGGTTCCCCCTGCAGAACCCCGGCATCATCTCCATCCCGGCGGGCTTCCTCCTCGGCTGGCTCGGCACGGTACTGAGCGACCGTCGCGAGAGCGCCCCGTACGAGGAGTTCGAGGTGCGGATGCTGGTGGGCGTCGCGGAGGAGTGAGCCCTCACCGGCTCCGCGGCCACCAATTGTTAATGGGATTCATTTTCATGTAGCGTTCCTCGGTGCCGGCCCACCGAGGAGATTCCCATGGCTGTCCCCAAGCGGAAGATGTCCCGCAGCAACACCCGTCACCGCCGCGCCCAGTGGAAGACGACCACGCCGCACCTCGTCCCGGTCACGGTGGACGGGGTGCGCCACCTCGTCCCGCAGCACCTGCTGAAGGCGTACGAACGCGGCCTGCTGCGCCCCGAGGGCTGATGCCGGGCCGCGCCGGCCGGCGGGTGCCCCTCGGCGGCGTGGCCCGCCTCGACACCATGGTCACGGTCCGGCTCCCGACGTGACCCCCGTCGGGGGCGCCACGGGCCGCGGGTGTGCGGCGATCCAGTGCTGCAGTTCGGCGTGCCGGAACTGGTACACGGGACCGGAGTAGCGCATGAGGCCCACGGTGCACGCCCAGTCCAGGAAGCGGCCCAGACGCAGGGGGAGCCGGCGGCGCGAGCACAGCAGGAAGACCAGATAGCGCCGAACGGCGCTGAGGCCCGAGGCCTGACCGGAGGCGATCGCCGCGGCCGCCCCGACGACCAGGCCCGTGCTCGGCTCCAGGAGCAGCGCCGCCGAGCCGCCGAACGCCACCCCTCCGCACAGCCCGGTGCCGACGGCGTAGCGGAGTCCGTACACGGTGTCGTCGCGGAGGGCGACCGGTGGGCTCACGGCCCTCGTGGGGGCTCCTCGGAGCCCGGCCGCGACACTGAACCGGAAGCCGGCGGTGAGCCCGGCGACCAGCCCCAGCACCGTGCCCAGGGCCAAGGCCGCGCCCTGATGCCCGGCGGCGGCGGCCCACAGACCGACCGCGAGCCCCACGGCGGTGCCGATGACCGTGCCGAGCAGGAGGTTGACGACGAGGCCGAGCAGGAAGCGTCCCCGTAGGCCGGGGAGATGCCGTTTCTGCCAGTCGAGTCTGCTGGGGCGCAGCGCGAGGGCGGCACCGAGCCCGGACACCGCGGCCAGGGCCAGGACACAGGCCGCGACCTCCCCCGGGCGGGGTGTGAGCCGGGCGGCCGGGAGGACCGCGGCGATCGAGCAGAAGGTCAACAGCGCGTCCGCGACACGCACCTTGACGGCACCGGCCAGCGGCCACAGGGCATGGACGTTGATGTCGGTGGTCAGGTGGGCGACGGCGCCGGTTCCCCCCAGATGCCGGGTGAGGTGGTGCAGCCAGACGTGCACCCGGTCGGGGTGGTAGGGGGCCGGAGCCCTACCGTCGGCCGCGGACCCGACGGCGGCGGGGATGTAGCGGTCCAGCAGGTGGCGGTCGAGCGCGTCCGGGTCGTGCAGCGCGATCAGTTCTGCCGGCTCGCCCCGGTACCGGTAGACGGTGGCGGTCAGTCCGAGCCGCCAGGGAGTCGACAGGGCACGGGCGAGCCACCCCGTGGGATGAAGTGAGAGATGGTCCAGCAGTGGCTCCCAGCGCGCGGAGTCATGGGAGCGTTCGCGCAGATACGACAGCGCGGGCGCGGACTCCACGGGCGAGACGAGCACCAGCGCGGAGTCGATCAGCGGTTCGTGCCGTATGAGGGCCTCGTAGTGGGCGATCCGGCTGGTGAGTACGACCGGCCCCGCGTCCAGTCCGCTCTGGTGGGCGTTGAGGTGCCGTAACGCGGCCGCCGCGCGCGGAGCCGCCGGATCCGCCGAGCCGTCCGCGCGCAACGGGTCCATCTCGTCGAGGCCGTCGAGGACCGGCAGGACCATACCGTGGGCGACCAGCTTGGCCGCCATGTGCCGGGGCCAGTCCAGAGCCCCTGACAGATGCTCCTCCAGCAGCTCGGTCAGTGACTGGGCGGTGTCCCACTGTGCCATCGGGATGCGGACGGGAACGGGATCGGTGTCGGCCCGGCCGGCGGCGAGCGCGACGACCAGTTCCAGCGCCAGAACCGTCTTCCCGGAGCCGGGTGCGCCCGCGATGACGAGCCGCCCGGGGCGGGTCGCGCGGAAGAACTCAGCGATGTCGGGTTCGGGCGGAGGCTGTCCCGGCGCGGGGTCACCCGGTACGCGAAAGGTGTGGCCCGCCGCCGGGGCGTCGGCGCCGCGTCCAGGGGTCGCCCGCAGCGTGTAGCGCAGGTCGATGCGCCGGGTGTCCGCGCCGAGAAGCTGCCGTCGCAGCTTGCCCTCGCTCTCCTGCACCTGGACGGCCAGCCTCGCCGCCCACTGCCGCACGAGTTCGTCGCCCGTCACGTCGAGCGGCCGCCGGAGCGCCGCCACCGCCGCGCCCAGCCCGGCCACCGACAGTGGCAGACCCAGCAGACCGGCCGTGTCGGCCGGATCGAGCCCACCGCGCAGCAACTGCGCGACCACGTACGCGGCAGCGCCCAGAAACAGCACGGTGCCGACCCCCACGGCCAACAGCCGACGCTCCCGTTGCCGTCGTCCCCCGATGTCCGCCATGCCTTGCTGCATACCCCTCGCTCGGCAGGAACTCTCCGACCACGGCGACCGGTTGACCGATGACACGAAGGGCTCGATCTGCTGGACGACGCGATGTGCTCGGCGGCGATGGGCGCGGTCAGCGCGTTCTGCACCGGGGGGGGGGGGACGGCGACGACCAGCACCGTGTCGGCGCCGACCACCGTGACAACCGCACCCGGTTGACGGCCCTGAAGCGGGGCTACGACCCCGGGAACCTGTTCCGGCTCGACCACAACATCGCGCCGTGAGGAATCCTTCGACCGCCCCGGTGTTGAACCCTGTATGAGTTCCGTGATCGCCTCGGCCCGCTTCTCCGTCCTCGACCGCTCCCGCACCCGCGAGGGCCATCCGGTCGGTGAGGCGCTGCGGGACACCGTGGGGCTCGCGCAGGAGGTGGAGCGGCTCGGCTACCACCGCTTCTGGGTATCGGAGCACCACGGCGTGCCCGGCGTCGCCGGGTCGGCGCCGACCGTTCTGGCTGCCGCCGTGGCCGGCGCGACGCGCACGATCCGGGTCGGCACCGGCGGGGTCATGCTGCCCAACCACCGACCGCTGGTCGTGGCCGAGCAGTTCGGCGTGCTGGAGTCCCTCTTCCCGGGCCGGATCGACATGGGGCTCGGCCGCTCGGTGGGCTTCACCGACGGGGTGCGCAAAGCCCTGGGGCGCGACAGGGACGACGCCGAGGACTTCGCGGGGCAACTCCAGGAACTGCTGGGCTGGTTCCGGGGCACGTCGCCGACCGGTGTCCACGCGCGGCCCGCGGAGGGGCTCGCCGTGCCGCCGTTCGTGCTGGCCATGGGCGAGGGCGCGACGATCGCGGCCCACGCGGGCCTGCCGATGGTCATCGGCGACCTCCGCAACCGGGAGAGGATGCGGCGCGGGATCGACACCTATCGCGCGCGGTTCCGGCCGTCGCCCTGGGCGAGCGAACCGTACGTCGTCGTCTCCGGCACCATCGCCGTGGCGGAGACACCCGAGGCGGCCCGGCGGATCCTGATGTCCGAGGCCTGGTCGATGGCGTATGCGCGCACCCACGGCACCTTCCCGCCGCTGCCGCCCGCCGAGGAGGTCGAGGCCCGGCCGATGACCGCGAAGGAGCGCGGCTTCTACGAGTCCGGCCTGACCGGCCACATCGCGGGCACCGGCGAGCAGGTGGCCGACGAGCTGGAAATGCTCTTGAAGGACACGGGCGCACAGGAGATCCTCGTCACGACCAGCACGTACGACCGTACGGCGCTGCTGGACTCCTACCGGCGGCTGGCCGGGATCGTGAACGGGGAGAACGTCACCGGGTGACCGCCGAAGCACTGCTGTCGCAGTACGAGCAACGGCTGCCCGGTCTCGCGTCGTCGGACCAGCCCTGGGGCCCTCTGGGCGTGCTCATCGAGCGGGACGGGCCGGTGGCGCGCGTCCACGGCACCCACGGGGTCGTCGTCCACAAAGCGTTGCGGGGGGGGGAGGACCTGGGGCCGCTGGTGCGCCGCCAGCAGGAGGACTTCGCCGCACGCGTCGAACCGGTCGAGTGGAAGGTGTACGCCCACGACCGCGACGCGCCGCTCCTCGCCGAGGCGCTGTCCGCCGCCGGCTTCACGCCGAGCCCGTCGCGCGCTCTGCTGCTCGCCGACGTCGCCGACGTGCCCCGGCGCACAGTCCCCTCCGTACGGTCGCACTTCGCGATCTTCGACGAGCCACGCCGCCAAGTCCCTGCGCCGACTGGCCGCGGCCGCGGCCGCTCCCGAACAGCGCAGACGGCTCTCGGAGACGGAGACCGACGGAGACGTGTGGGACCCCTGGTACTGGAACGCCATGGGCGCCCCCGGCCGTCCGGTGGGCAATGTGTGGAGCTTCGGGCCCTGAGAGCCGCGCCGGTCACCGGGCGTGACGGAGTGCGGTCGCCTAGACTCGGGAATTTGTCCCGTCGCAGTTCCCGCCGCCCCTCGAAGACCCGTACGGAGATCCCGCTCATGCCCGGCTCACCCGACTCGTTCGTCCGCGTGCGAGGCGCCCGCGAACACAACTTGCGGAGCGTGGACGTCGACCTCCCACGGGACGCGTTGACCGTGTTCACAGGCGTCTCCGGTTCGGGCAAGTCGTCGCTGGCGTTCGGCACGATCTACGCGGAGGCCCAGCGCCGCTACTTCGAGTCGGTGGCACCGTACGCCCGCCGCCTGATTCACCAGGTCGGTGCCCCGAAGGTCGGCGAGATCACCGGTCTGCCGCCCGCGGTCTCCCTCCAGCAGCGGCGCTCGGCTCCGACGTCCCGCTCCTCGGTCGGCACGGTCACCAACCTCTCGAACTCGCTGCGGATGCTGTTCTCCCGCGCCGGGGACTACCCGCCGGGCGCCGGGCGCCTCGACTCGGACGCCTTCTCCCCCAACACGGCGGTCGGGGCCTGTCCGGACTGCCACGGCCTGGGACGCGTCCACCGCACGACCGAGGAGTCGCTCGTCCCCGACCCGTCCCTGTCGATCCGCGAGGGCGCGATCGCCGCGTGGCCGGGCGCCTGGCAGGGCAAGAACCTGCGCGACATCCTCGACGCGCTGGGGTACGACGTGGACCGCCCGTGGCGCGAACTGCCCGCCGAAGAACGCGAGTGGATCCTGTTCACGGACGAGCAGCCGGTGGTCACCGTGCACCCCGTCCGGGACGCCGACCGCATCCAACGGCCGTACCAGGGCACGTACATGAGCGCCCGCCGGTACGTCATGAAGACGTTCTCCGACTCCAAGAGCCCGACCCTGCGGGCGAAGGCGGAGCGGTTCCTGACGAGCGCGCCCTGTCCGGGCTGCGGCGGCAGCCGGCTGCGGCCCGAGGCGCTGGCGGTCACCTTCGCGGGCCGCACGATCGCCGAGCTGGCCGCGGTGCCGCTGGCGGAGCTGGCCGAACACCTGACGGCACGGGACGAGGCGTCGCGGGTCCTCACCCAGGACCTGCGGTCCCGGATCGAGCCCGTCGTCGAGCTGGGCCTCGGCTACCTCAGCCTCGACCGGGCCACCCCCACCCTCTCGGCGGGCGAGCTGCAGCGGCTGCGCCTGGCGACCCAGCTGCGCTCCGGTCTTTTCGGGGTCGTGTACGTCCTCGACGAGCCGTCCGCCGGACTGCACCCGGCGGACACCGAGGCGCTGCTCACGGTGCTGGAGCGGCTGAAGGCCGCGGGGAACTCGGTGTTCGTGGTGGAGCATCACCTGGACGTGGTCCGCGCCGCCGACTGGCTCGTGGACGTCGGCCCGCACGCCGGCGAGCACGGCGGACGGGTGCTGCACAGCGGGCCGGTGGCGGACCTGGCCGCCGTGTCCGAGTCCGCGACGGCCCGCTACCTGTTCGACCACTCCCCCGCACCCGCGCGGCAAGTCCGCGCCCCTCGCGGTCAGTTGAAGGTCGGCCCGGTCACCCGGCACAACCTGCGCGGGGTGACGGCCGAGTTCCCGCTGGGCGTGTTCACCGCGGTCACCGGTGTCTCGGGCTCGGGGAAGTCCACGCTCATCGGCGAAATCACACAGGACCTGGCGGGCGTGGGCCGGCTGGTGGCGGTGGACCAGAAACCCATCGGCCGCACCCCGCGCTCGAACCTGGCCACGTACACCGGCCTCTTCGACGTCGTCCGCAGAATCTTCGCGGCCACCGACGAGGCACGGGCGCGGGGTTACGGCGTCGGCCGCTTCTCCTTCAACGTGGCTGGGGGTGCCCCCTCTGGGGGAGGGCGCTGCGAGACCTGCCAGGGCGAGGGGTTCGTCAGCGTCGAGCTGCTGTTCCTGCCGAGCACGTACGCACCGTGCCCGGACTGCGGCGGCGCGCGCTACGAGCCCGCGACGCTCGAAGTGACGTACCGGGGACGGAACATCGCACAGGTGCTGGACCTGACGGTGGAAGGGGCCGCGGAGTTCTTCGCGGACACCCCGGCCGTGGCCCGCAGCCTGTCCACCCTGCTCGACGTCGGACTCGGCTATCTGCGCCTCGGGCAGCCCGCGACCGAACTGTCCGGCGGCGAGGCCCAGCGCATCAAGCTGGCGAGCGAGTTGCAGCGCGGTCGCCGCGCCCACACCCTCTACCTCCTCGACGAACCCACGACCGGTCTCCACCCCGCCGACGTGGAGGTCCTGCTGCGCCAGCTGCACGGCCTGGTCGACACCGGCCACACGGTCATCGTCGTCGAACACGACATGTCCGTCGTCGCCGGCGCCGACTGGGTCATCGACCTGGGCCCGGGCGGCGGCACCGCGGGCGGCCGCATCGTCGCGGCGGGGCCGCCGAGGGAGGTGGCGGAGTCGGAGGGGAGCGGAACGGCGCCGTATTTGAGGCGGGAGACGCGGCCGAAGGGCTGACCGCCGCCTCGGGGCGAGCCGCCGGGACGGTTCAGTCGTCCGAGTCGCCGCCCGAGGTCCGGCGCTTGCTCGAGGCCTCGCTCACCAGGTGGCCGAGGGCGACGGTGACGAGGGCCACCGCGCGCACCCAGCGCGGGCCGCCCCGCTCCGCCCACACCACACAGACGCACCCCCCGATGACGAGCGCGAGGACACACGACAGAACGAGCACGTCCATGCTCTTCCCCCCTTCTGGCATTGCTGGTCAGCGCCATCCTGTCAGGGAAATCCGCCGGCCACGCCTGCGGGCCGCCCCTCACTGTCCGCGCCACGCCCGGTAGTGGTCCACGAGCGTCTCCTCGATCGGGCGGTAGGTGAGGCCCAGTTCCGTGATGCTGCGGGAGTTGTCCACACGGAAGCGGATGCCGAGGTGTTTGCGGATGTAGTCCTGGGTGAGTCCGAAGGCGGGGCCGAGGAGGCGAACGGGCCAGTGCGGGAGGGCTGTTCGGGGCAGGCGGAGGTTGCGGGGGTGGTGCTTGCGGAGGATGCGGGACATCTGGTGGAAGGACGTCATCTCCTGCGCCGCCACGATGTAACGGCCGTGGGCGTCGGTTCGCTCCGCCGCCGCGATGTGCGCCAGGGCGACGTCGCGTACGTCCGCCGTGGTGAAGCTGAAGTCCGGCGCGCCGTAGAAGAAGTAGCCCTTGAGGAGTTCGTCCAGGAGGAAGAGGCTGCCCGAGTCCGAGGCGGGGGTGAGGGAAGGACCCAGGATCAGGCCCGGGTTGACGGAGACCATGCTCCAGCGGTCCTGGCCCGCCGCCGCCTCCCACGCGGCTCGCTCCGCGACCGTTTTGGCGTAGTGGTACGGGTTGTTCTCGACGGTGCTCGTGGTGTTGACGTACTTCTCCGACAGGACCCGGTCGTCCATGTCCAGCACGTCGGCGTAGTCGCCGAAGATCGCGCCGACGGTGGAGGTGAAGACCAGTCGGCCGACCGTCTCCGTCCGCTCCACGCTCGCGAGCACGTTGCGCGTGCCGAGGAGCGCGGGCTCCACCACGTCCCGCCGGCCGTCCTTGATCTTCTCCGGCATGAGGAACGGTGAGGCCACGTGGAAGACGACCGCGCAGCCCTTCATCGCCTCGTCGAAGGACCCCTCACGCAGCAGGTCCGCCTCGAAGATCTCCAGCCGACCGGGGTGCGTGGCTCCCATCGCCCGCAGCGGCTCCGTCTTCGCCGCGTTCGCCGTGCTGCGGACGGTGGTGCGCACCCGGTAGCCGCGCTCCAGCAACTCCCGCACCAGATGGGCGGCCACGAACCCGCTGCCGCCCGTCACCAGAACCGCCTCCCCGGCCGGGCCACCCTTCACACGCACTCCCCTCACGGCATCGGACCTGGTCTGCCATGATCTCACCATGGCCGCCCAACAACCCCTCACCTACCAGGAGTTCGTCGAACGGGCCGCGTCCGACCCCGCCGTCGTCGGTGTGGTGCTCAAGGGATCGCAGGCCCATGAGGGCATGGCCACCGACCACTCCGACCACGATCTGTACGTCGTGGTCACGGACGGAGCGGAGACGGACCTCACCCGTTTCGCCGGTCACCGCTCGCCACGGCTGGATGTGCTGGTCGTCGCGCTCGCCGACTTCCGGGCCGCCGGGATGCCGGGCTTCGAGCGCTACGCCCTCGCCCGGGCGCGGGTCGTGTTCGACCGGCTCGACGGGGAACTCGACCGGATCCTCTCCGCCAAGGCACGCCTGGGCGCAGAGGAGGCGTTCCGGGCCGTGGACGCCTGGCTGGACGCGTACGCCAACGCGCACTACCGGTCGGTCAAGGACGCCCGGGACGGGGAGTCACTGGCCGCGCGTCTCGACGCCGCCGACAGCCTGGGCTTCCTCCTGGAGCTGCTCTTCGCCCTCGACCGCCGTCCCCGCCCCTACAACAAGTACCTGCGCTGGGAGCTCACCCACCATCCTCTGCCGGACTGGGACTCCACCGACCTGCTCGGCACGCTGGAGCACATCGCGGCGACGGCCGACGTGACCGCTCAGCGGGCGCTGTTCGCAACGGTCGAGCGGTTGGCCCGCCGGGCCGGGCACGGCGAGGTGCTGGACGACTGGGGCGACGACCTGCGCCTGATGCGTCCGGCCCAGTGAGCGCGCCTCGGCCGCCCGGGCGAGGGCCCTGCGGTCGGCGCAATCGCCCACCCCGATCGCGGGCGGCACATGGACCTCGGCCGTGAGGCCCCGCGCCGCGACCACCCGCCACACCGAGGCGAGGAGCGAGTCGTCGCCGACGAAGGCGGGTGCCGTGCTGGCCGCGCCCCCGGCGAGCCGGTAGCGGATGCGCACCGGCTGGACCGGGACCCGCGCGTCGAGTGCGGCCTGGAAGACGGCCCGGCGGAAGTGGCCCTGGGCGCGCCCGCACCAGGTACTGCCCTCGGGGAACACCGCGACGGCCTGGCCGGCGCGGAGGGCCCCCGCGAGGCTCGCGACCGTGTCGGGGAGCGCGCGCAGCCGGTCGCGGTCGATGAACACCACGCCGCCGCGCGCGGCCAGCGCCCCCGCCACGGGCCACTGCCGGATCTCGGCCTTGGCCAGCATGCGGGCCGGGCGGACGGCGGCCAGCAACGGGATGTCCAGCCACGATATGTGGTTGGCGACCAGCAGCAGCCCGCCGGTGGGCGCGGCGCCGCCGGTGACACGGAGCCGTACCCCGGCGGCCCGGACGATCGCCCGGCACCACCAGCGCACCGCCCCGGCCGGTGCCCTCCCGCCGATCGGCGACAGCACGACCCCGGCGAGGATCAGCGCCACGACCGCCGCGAACCGCAGTACGGCGCGCGGTACGGCCGCGGCGGACCCCGTCGCCTCCACGCACGCCCGCGGGGTGCAGGGCGCGCTGGGAAGCCAGACGCTCATCAGGCCGGCACGAGAGAGAGGAAGTGCCGCAGGTAGCGCGAGTTGACCCGGCGCATCGACAGCAGCACATACAGGTCGGCGACCCCGAAGTCCGGGTCGTGCGCGGGCTCGGCGCACACCCAGGCACCGAGGCGGAGGTAGCCGCGCAGGAGGGCGGGGAGTTCGGTGCGCGCGGGAGCGGCGGCCGTCTCGTCCGGCACCCACGGCAGCAGCGGCCGTACGCGGTACTCCTCGGGCGCCAGGTACTTCTCCCGTACGCGGTCCCAGGTGCCGGCCGCGAGAACGCCGCCGTCGGCGAGGGGGATGGAGCAGCAGCCGGCGAGCCACTCGTGGCCGCGCTCCACCATGTAGCGGGCGATCCCGGCCCAGATCAGGCTGATGACGGCGCCGTCCCGGTGGTCGGGGTGCACGCAGGAGCGGCCGACCTCGACGAGCCCCTGCCGGATCGCGTCCAGCGGCGCGAGGTCGAACTCGCTCTCCGAGTAGAGCCGCCCGGCCACCGCGGCCCGCTCCGGCGGCAGCAGCCGGTACGTCCCGACGACCTGGCCGGTCAGGGTGTCCCGTACGAGCAGGTGGTCGCAGTAGGCGTCGAACGGGTCGACGTCGAGGCCCGGCTGCGGGGAGTTCAGCAGGGCCCCCATCTCCCCGGCGAACACCTCGTGCCGCAGCCGCTGAGCGGCCCGCACGTCGTCCTCGTCACGGGCCAGGGTCACGGTGTAGCGGGTGGGTGCCACGTTCTGCGGGGGACGGTCGAGCGTGGAAACGCCGGTCATGGCTCACTCCAGGGACGGGCCACTTCGGGGACGGTGGCGTACCCCTCGTTTCTCCCGACCCTGGTTGGCGAGCACGTGACGGACGCCAGGAGAGCGGATGTGGGGAGGTTGAATCCCAGGAGCGGATCAGCGCCGAGAAAGGGGCGCGGGGCTGTATCGGTATGCGGCTCCGCCGCGTGGGCGCGACAAGCCACAGCACACCGGCACCTGCACCGGCACCCGCACCCGCACCCGCACCCGAAGACGACGGCTCTCCCTGCGGCGCTACCGCTTCACCTTCCGCGCGGCCCGCAGCCACTCCTTGTTCATGCTGGTGATGGACATCAAGGGAATCCCCTTGGGACAGGCAGTCGCACACTCCCCCGCCAACGTGCACCCCCCGAACCCTTCCTCGTCCATCTGCGCGACCATGTCCAGCACCCGCGTCTCCCGCTCCGGCGCCCCCTGCGGCAACACGTTCAGATGGTTGACCTTGGCCGAGGTGAACAACATCGCCGCGCCGTTCGGGCACGCGGCGACACACGCCCCACACCCGATGCACTCCGCATGCTCGAACGCCAAGTCCGCGTCCGGCTTCGGCACCGCCGTCGCATGGGCCTCCGGCGCGGCCCCCGTCGGCGCGGTGATGTACCCACCGGCCTGGATGATGCGATCGAAGGCCGACCGGTCCACGACCAGATCCTTGATCACCGGAAACGCCGACGCCCTCCACGGCTCCACATCGATCGTGTCGCCGTCCTTGAAGGACCGCATGTGCAGCTGACAGGTGGTGGTGCGCTCCGGCCCGTGCGCGTCGCCGTTGATGACGAGCGAGCACGCCCCGCAGATCCCCTCCCGGCAGTCGTGGTCGAAGGCCACCGGGTCCTCGCCCCGCAGGATGAGCTCCTCGTTGAGCGTGTCGAGCATCTCCAGGAACGACATGTCGGGCGAGATGCCGTCCACGTCGTACGTGGACATGGTGCCGTCGGCGTCGGCGTTCTTCTGCCGCCAGACGCGCAGGGTGAGCTTCATGCGTAGCTCCGCTGGGTGGGGTGGACGTACTCGAAGACCAGGTCTTCCTTGTGCAGGGTGGGGGCCTCGCCCGTGCCGGTGAACTCCCAGGCGGCCGCGTACGAGAACTCCTCGTCCCTGCGGGCGGCCTCGCCGTCCGGCGTCTGGGACTCCTCGCGGAAGTGGCCGCCGCAGGACTCGCCGCGGTGCAGGGCGTCGAGGCACATGAGCTCGGCGAGCTCCAGGTAGTCGACGACGCGGTTGGCCTTCTCCAGCGACTGGTTGAACTCCTCACCGGTGCCCGGCACCTTGATGCGCCGCCAGAACTCCTCGCGGATCTGCGGGATGCGTTCGAGGGCCTTGCGCAGTCCGGCGTCCGTCCGCGCCATGCCGCAGAACTCCCACATGAGTTCGCCGACCTCGCGGTGGAAGGAGTCGGGGGTACGGTCGCCGTCGACGGACAGGAGCAGGTTGAGCCGGTCCTGGGTCTCCGCCAACACCTCCTGCACGACGGGGTGTTCGTCGGTCACCTGGTCCTGGTGCGGGTTACGGGCGAGGTAGTCGTTGATGGTCGCCGGCAGCACGAAGTAGCCGTCGGCGAGGCCCTGCATGAGGGCGGAGGCACCGAGCCGGTTGGCGCCGTGGTCGGAGAAGTTGGCCTCGCCGATGGCGAACAGGCCGGGGACGGTGGTCTGGAGGTCGTAGTCGACCCACAGGCCGCCCATCGTGTAGTGCACGGCGGGATAGATCCGCATCGGCACCTCGTACGGATCCTCGTCGGTGATCCGCTGGTACATGTCGAAGAGGTTGCCGTACTTGGCCTCGACGGCCTTGCGGCCCATCCGCCCGATGGCGTCGGCGAAGTCGAGGTAGACCCCCTGCCCGCCGGGCCCCACTCCCCTGCCCTCGTCGCAGACGTTCTTCGCGGCGCGGGAGGCGATGTCGCGCGGGACCAGGTTGCCGAAGGACGGGTAGATGCGCTCCAGGTAGTAGTCGCGCTCGTCCTCGGGGATCTTGTTCGGGGGCCGGTCGTCGCCCTTGGCCCTGGGCACCCAGATCCGGCCGTCGTTGCGCAGCGACTCGCTCATCAGCGTCAGCTTGGACTGGTGGTCGCCGGTGCGCGGGATGCAGGTCGGGTGGATCTGTGTGAAGCAGGGGTTGGCGAAGTAGGCGCCCCGCCGGTGTGCCCGCCAGACGGCGGTGGCGTTGGAGTTCATGGCGTTGGTCGACAGGTAGAAGACGTTGCCGTAGCCGCCACTCGCCAGTACGACGGCGTCCGCGAAGTACGTGTCGATCTTCCCCGTGATCAGGTCCCGCGCGACGATCCCGCGCGCCCGCCCGTCGACGACGATCAGGTCGAGCATCTCGGTCCGCGGGTGCATCTCCACGTTGCCGGCGGCGATCTGCCTGCTGAGGGCCTGGTACGCGCCCAGCAGCAGCTGCTGGCCCGTCTGACCGCGGGCGTAGAACGTGCGGGACACCTGGACGCCGCCGAAGGAGCGGGTGTCGAGCAGACCGCCGTACTCGCGGGCGAAGGGCACGCCCTGGGCCACGCACTGGTCGATGATCTCGACGGAGATCTGCGCGAGGCGGTGGACGTTGGACTCGCGGGCCCGGAAGTCGCCGCCCTTGACGGTGTCGTAGAACAGCCGGTGGACGGAGTCGCCGTCGTTGCGGTAGTTCTTCGCGGCGTTGATGCCGCCCTGCGCGGCGATCGAGTGGGCGCGGCGCGGGGAGTCCTGGTAGCAGAACTGGACGACGTGGTAGCCCTGTTCGGCGAGGGTGGCCCCGGCGGAGCCGCCGGCTAGGCCGGTGCCGACGACGATGACCGTGTGCTTGCGCCGGTTGGCGGGGTTGACCAGCTTGGCCTCGAAGCGGCGCTTGTCCCAGCGCTCGTGGACGGGGCCCTGGGGGGCCTTGGTGTCGACGACCGGTGCACCGGTCGTGTAGTCGGTGTAGGTCATGTCAGCTCACCACTCCGGTCATGACGCCCACGGGTACGGCGATGAACCCGGCCGTGAGCAGCAGCGCGAGGACGTTGGCGACGATCTTGAGCGCACGGTCGCGGGTGCGGCTGCCGGCGCCGAGGGTCTGGGCGGCACTCCAGAAGCCGTGCCGGATGTGCAGGCCGAGCGCGAGCATCGCGACGATGTAGATGACGTTGCCGTACCAGGTGGAGAAGGTGTCCACGACGTTCTGGTACGGGTGGCCCTCCTGGAAGCCGCCGGAGTGCACGGTGCCGGTGGTCAGGTCCAGGATGTGCCAGACGATGAACAGGCCGAGGATGATCCCGCCCCAGCGCATCGTGCGGGTCGCGTAGCTCGCCCGCGGCTTCTTGTGCACGTATTTGCTGGGCCGGGCCCTGATGTCGCGGCGGCTGAGCTGGTACGCGGAGACGGCGTGCGCGACGACGGCGGCCACCAGCACGACGCGGATCAGCCACAGCGTCCACTCGTAGTGCATGAACGGCTCGCCGACGGTGCGCAGCCAGTGTCCGTACGCGTTGAACTCGCCGGCCCCGAAGTAGATCTTCAGGTTTCCGATCATGTGGGCGACCAGGTACAGCAGCATGATCAGGCCGCTGACCGCCATCACGGTCTTCTTGCCGAGGGTGGAGTCCCACACGGTGCGCGCCATCGACGGCCGTCGGTCCGTTCGCGTTGCCAGAGCCATGGCTCAAGACGCTAGGCCCGGCCGCCCTGATCGGTCCAAGACATGGTCCGGCTTGATTCCATAGACAATGCCTATGCTGGTGGGATGCAGTTCCAGCAGCTCCAGTACTTCGTGGCGGTCGCCGAGACCCGGCACTTCACCCGGGCCGCGGACCTCGTCCATGTCGCCCAGCCGTCGCTGTCCCAGCAGATCAAGGCGCTGGAGCGGGAGCTCGGGGCGGACCTGTTCCTGCGGGCGCGGGGCAACATCACGCTCACCGACGCCGGCGAGGCGCTGCTGCCGCTGGCCCGGCGCATCCTGGCGGACGCGGAGACCGCGCGGCACGAGGTGCAGGAGCTGGTGCAGCTGCGCGGCGGCCGGGTGCGGCTGGGCGCCACGCCCAGCCTGTGCACCGGTCTGCTCCCGGACGTGCTGCGCGCCTTCCACGACCGCTATCCCGGCATCCGGCTGCTGATCGAGGAGGGCGGTTCGCACGACCTCGTACGGGAACTGGCGCGCGGCGCGCTCGACCTGGCCCTGGTGGTCCTGCCGCTGCCCACGCCGTCGCCCGCGCTGACGACGGTGGAGCTGCTGCGGGAGGACCTGGTGGTGGTGTCGTCGCCGGAGGCGGCGAAGCCGGGGAACGGCCGGCGGACGGTGCGTGTCGCCGATCTGGAAGGCGAGCGTCTTGTGATGTTCCGGCACGGCTACGACCTGCGGGAGCTGACCGTGGCGGCCTGCCGCGCCGAGGGCTTCGAGCCGGTCTTCGCGGTGGAGGGTGGCGAGATGGACGCGGTGCTCGGGTTCGTGCGGTCCGGGCTGGGCGTGGCGGTCGTGCCGCGCATGGTGGCCGCCCGGTCGGGCCGGGGGCTGCGGGTCACGCCGCTCGCCCGGCCCGGTCTGCACCGTACGATCGCCCTCGCGCACCGCAGCGACGTGGCACCGCCGCGGGCGGCGCGGGAGCTGCAGCGGATGCTGCTGGAGCGATGAGTCCCCGGCTCAGCGCTGCAGGGCGGCCGGCTTGAACACCTCCTCGCACCACTGGCGGAAGGTTGTGGGCGCGGTGTCGGGGGTGCTGGGCTGCGAGGCGCCGTAGAAGCCCTGCGCGTTCAGGGCGTCCACCATGTCGGCGAAACCCTGCACCCATGCCTCACTCGCGCCGAAACGGACCCACCGCTCCCTGAGCTCCGCGGTGGTGGTGAACTCGACGCGGACGGGCCGGTCGAGCACCTCGGAGAGGACGCCGGCCATGCCCTCGGGGGTCAGGGCGTCGGGACTGACCAGCGGAACGTCCTCCTGCCCGGTCCAGGAGTCGTCGAGGAGCAGTCGGGCGGCCGTGGCGCCGATGTCGCGGGTGGCGCACAGACGCAGCACACGGTCAGGAACGAGGGACGTCGAGAACACCCCCGCGTCGCGGATCGAGGCCACCTGGCGGAGCTCGTTCTCCATCAGTGACGGCGGGCACAGGGCCCGGTAGTGGACGCCCGTGGCGGCGATCGCCTCGTCCATCGCCAGCCCCGCGGAGATCAGCCCGGCGTTCCTGGCGATACCACGGCCCAGCGTGGAGACGGCCACGGCCCGTTCCAGGCCCTGGGCCTCGATGACCTCGCACAGCGGCTCGGTGAAGGCCTGGAAGTGTCCTTCGACGCTGTCGGCGCCGGGGTGCGGCGGTACCAGCCAGAACACCCTCTCGGCGCCCTGGCAGGCCTCCTTCAGTACGGCGGGGTCTGCGTGCGAGCCCTGGACGACCTCCACGCGCTCGCGCACCTGCGGGGCGAGCGCTGCGGGGTCGCGGACGATCACCCGGACCGGTGCGGAGCCCTGAGGGGCGTCGAGGAGGCGGGCGACGACCTCACGGCCGATCTGGCCGGTCGGGGTGGTGACAACAATCATGAACTGCTCCTGGAACAGGGCTTGTTGGGATGTCCTTGAGCCTGCTGCCAGGAGGGCCGGAACTGAAGGACCGGTTCGCTCGCTGTTGTTACCCTCAGGGCAACACCGATCGGAGGGCAGGCCCGTGGAGTCGCGTCCGCTGCGTTACTTCGTCGCCGTCGCCGAGGAGCTCAACTTCGCCCGTGCCGCCGAGCGGCTCGGCATCTCGTCGCCGCCGCTGTCGCGGGCGATCCGTCAGCTGGAGTCGGAGCTGGGGGCCGTACTCTTCGAGCGGACCACCCACAGCGTGGCGCTGACGCCGGCGGGGGAAGTCCTGCTGCCCGAGGCCCGGTTCGCGCTGGAAGCGCTGGAGGCCGCCGGGCGACGGGCCCGGCGTGCGGCCGACGACGGGCCGAAGGTGGTGCTGACTGTGAAGGCCGACGGCGACGGCGGGCTGCTGGAGGCGATCCTCGCGCGGTACGCGGCCGACCCCGCCGCGGTGCCGGTCTCCGTCCGGCTGTGCGCCTGGCGCGAGCAGTCCCTCCTGCTGCGCCGGGGCGAGGCCGACGTCGCCCTGGTCTACGAGCCGTACGAACGCACCGGCCTCGACGTCGAGAACCTGGCCGCCGAACCGCGCGTCGCCGCCCTCTCCGTGACCCATCCGCTCGCCGCCCGGGCCGGGCTGAGCCTCGCCGACCTGGGGCTGCGCCCGGACGAGGCGCACCGGTACATCGACGAGTTGCGTGCCAAAGGCCATGACCTCGCGCAATTGCTCACGCTCGTCGGTCTGGGCGAGGCCGTCGCCCTGCTGCCCGCCTCCGTCGCGGGCCGCTACCCCCGGCCGGGCGTGGTCTACCGCCCGGTCCGGGACGCACCCCCCGCCGTCCTGGCCGTCGTCTGGCCCCAGCAGTCCCGCTCCACGGCCACGGCGGCTCTGGTACGGGCGGCGGTGGCGGTGGCGGCCGAGCGCGGGGAGCGGGCGGCGAGCTGAGCCGTGTGGGGCGGCACAAGGCGGTGGTTCCGCCCTGAGCCCGGTACGCCTCCCTCAGCCCGTCGCGTCCACCAGGGCCAGCTCGTGCAGGCGTTCCGGGGGGCCGGGGCGGGCGTAGTACCAGCCCTGGGCGGTGTCGCAGCCCAGTATGCGGAGTTGTTCGGCCTGGGCGCCGGTCTCGACGCCCTCGACGGTGACCGCGAGGTCGAGGCTGTGGGCGAGGGAGACGATCCCCTCGACGATCTTGAGGTCGACGGGGTCGGCCGGGAACTGCTGCATGCTCTGGGTGAAGGAGCGGTCCAGCTTGAGGATGCTGACCGGGAGGCGGCGCAGGTTGGCGAGGTTGGAGTAGCCGGTGCCGAAGTCGTCCAGGGCGATGTCGACGCCCATCTCCGCGAGGCGGCGCAGCGGCTTCAGCAGATCGTCGTCGGCGCCGATCAGCGCCGACTCGGTGACCTCCAGGCAGAGCGCCTCCGGCTGGAGGCCCTCGCGCTCCAGGATGTCGACGGTGTCCTGCACCAGGCCCGGATGGGTGAGCTGGCAGGGAGAGAGGTTGACGTTCACGCGGAGCGGGCCGGTGATCGCGTTCCCGCCGTGCCGTTCCCGCCACTCACGGGCCTGGCGCACCGACTGCTCCAGGACCCAGCGGCCCAGCGGGACGATCAGCCCGGTGTGCTCGGCGAGCGGGATGAACCGGTCGGGACCGAGGACCCCGTGCTGCGGGTGCAGCCAGCGCACCAGGGCCTCGGCGCCGCGCACGCTGCCGTCGCCGAGGTGGACCAGCGGCTGGTACTCGATGAAGAACTCGCCCCGCTCCAGGGCGGTCGGCAGCGCCGTGGTGAGCCCGTTGCGGGTGATGGCGCGGGCGTCGGCCTCCGGGTCGGCGAGCTCGAAGCGGTTGCCGCCCGCGGACTTGGCCCGGTACATCGTGATGTCGGCGCTGCGCAGCACCTCCGCGGCGCTGCGCTCCCCCGCCGCCCCCTCGACGATGCCGATGCTGCCGCGCACGGTCAGCTCCCGGCCGTCCACGCTGACGGGGGCGATCAGCGCGTTCATGATGCGTCCGGCGAGCTCGTCGACCTCGCGCCGGGTCTCGGGGCCGGTGGTCAGCGCCACGAACTCGTCGCCGCCCAGGCGCGCCACCATCTCGCCCGGCGCGGTGGCGCAGGACTGCAACCGGTCGGCGACCTCGACGAGCAGCCGGTCGCCGGCGGCGTGGCCGAGGCTGTCGTTGATCGTCTTGAAGCCGTCGAGGTCGAGATAGCACAGCCCGAACCGCTGCCCCTCACCCGCGCCCAGCACCTTCTCCAGGCGTTCGAAGAACAGGGTGCGGTTGGGCAGGCCGGTGAGCGCGTCGTGCGTGGCCTCGTAGCGCAGCCGGAGGTTGAGCAGCCGGCGCTCGGTGGTGTCCTCCATGAGGGCGAGCTGGTACTGGGGTTCGCCGTCGGCGTCGCGCAGCAAGGAGACCGTCAGGTTGGTCCACAGGGCCGTTCCGTCGGGGCGGCAGAAGGCCTTCTCCACGTGGTAGTGCTCGCGCTCGCCGCGCACCAGCTCCTCGTAGAGCCGCCAGACCTGGGGGGCGTCCTCGGTGTGCGTCCAGTCCCGGACGTTGCGGCCGCGCACGCTCTGCTCGGAGCCGCCGAACATGCGCATCAGGGCCCCGTTGACCTGGAGGACGTTGCCGTCGAGGTCGGCGATGCCGATGCCTATGGCGGCGCCCTCGAATACCGCGCGGAAGCGGGCCTCGCTCGCGTGCAGTGCCTGCGCGACCACGCCCTGCGCCTGCAACGCGGCCTGGGCGATGGCCTCCTGCTCGGCCAGCGTCCGCTCACGCAGCGCCCGCGCGAAGCCGGCGGCCATGGCGTGCTGCAGCCGGGAGCAGCGCGTGCGCAGCTCTTCCTGGTGGCCGTCCTCGCCGCAGTAGAGCACCAGGTAGGCGTCGACGCAGTCCAGGCTGTGGCTGAGGGCGTCCGGGTCGGTGCAGTGCGCGTCGACCAGCGCGGCGCCGACGGCCCTCGCGGCCTCGGCGTCGAACGCCCTGGCCCGCAGCGCCTCGCTCAGGCGGCGGGCGAGCGGCAGGAGTCGCTCCTCGAACTCGGGTCGGGTCAGCGAGGTCGACGTCACCGGGAACACCGCCCGGCTCCAGATCGTCGCGAACCGGCGCAGTCTGTCCTCCGGCCCGTCCGGCTCCGCGGTCACGCGGTACGCCCCACGCCCGCGAAACCGGAGAAGGCATAGGGATCCTCGTCCTCCGGAGCCGTCTCCGGCCGCCAGCGCGGCGGCGACACCAGTCCCGGTTCCACCATGTCGTACCCCTCGAAGAACCGCGCGATCTCGTCACGCGAGCGCATGATCAGCGGGTTGCGAATGCCCTTGTACACGTCCACCGCGCCCTCGGCACGCTCGGGTGCCAGCGGGATTCCCTCGTACGAGGCATGCGTGAGGATCAGCATGCTGCCGGGCGCGAGTGCCTCGCGCAGCTCGGCCACCGCACCGTACGGGTCATCCGCGTCTTCCACGAAGTGCAGTATGGCAACGAGAAGCAGCGCCACTGGCCGATTCAGGTCGATCAGGCCGAGAACCTGGGGGGCGGCGAGGATCTCCTGCGGCTTGCGGAGGTCGGCGGCGACGACGACGGCGTCGGTGTTGTCCGCGAGGACCGCCTGGCTGTGCGCGACGGCCACCGGGTCGTGGTCGACGTAGACCACGCGCGCGCCGGGGCTTGCCGCCTGGGCCACCTCGTGGACGTTGCCGAAGGTGGGAATGCCCGAGCCGATGTCGAGGAACTGGGTGATGCCCTCGTCGGCCGCGAACCGCACGGCGCGACGCATGAACGCCCGGTTCGCCTGCATGATCTTCGGAAGTCCCGGCATGAACTCCATGGCCTTGCGGGCGGCTTCCCGGTCGACCTCGAAGTTGTGCGAACCGCCCAGGTAGTAGTCGTAGATCCGCGAGACACTGGGCACCGAGATGTCGATGCTTCGTGGGGCCCAGGCGGGACGCTCCATCTATCTCTCCAAGGCGCTAGGCGATCCGGTGTTCGAGCAGAGGCTACTGATCGCCCGCCAAAAGAACGAGTGGAAACGGAAATTGACCGTCCGTTCCCGGTCACTGCCTGCGGCACGTGCCGAATTGACGCGGCATGAGAAGCGGCAGGAAAAAGGGACACGTGCGCACAAGGCGGCCACGACAGCGGTCCGCCCCCCTCCGTGCGGCGCGGAGGGGGGCGGACCAGGGGTCGGTCACACCGGAGCGGGCAAAGGATCGGCCCTGGGGAGGTGATCTCTACTGCTCCGGAGCGCCGACCAGCTTTCCGTCGGGGGCCACGGCGTACCACGTACCGCCGACGCCCTGACCGTTGATGTCGCCGGGGGCCTTGTCACCCGCGAAGGTGTAGATCGGCGAGCAGTTGACCGTCATCTGCTTGGCGCCGTTGTCGGGCCGGGTGAAGCTCATCAGGCCCTTCTTCTGGACGCCCTCGGTGTCGTTGGCCTCGACCGGTGCGACGACCGGCCACTTGTCCAGGCAGGCACCGGTGCAGGCCGAGACGGGCTTCGGCCATGCCTTGTCCTTGACGAAGCGGTAGACCGTCATGCCGTTCTTGTCGACGACGATCTCACCGAGGTTGGGGTCCTTACGGGTGGACAGTCCGGGCAGGTCGGAGACCTTGGCCTTCTTGCCGTCAGGGGCCAGCGCGTACCACTTGCCGCCCACACCCTGGCCGTTGACGTCTCCGGCGGCCTTGTCCTTCGCGTAACGGTAGGCCGGCCAGCCGCCGATGGTCAGCTGCTTGGTGCCGTCGGCGCGGGTGACCTCGCCGAGCGTGGACTTGTCGATGCCCTCGCCGGCGGCCGCGTCGTCCGCGGGCACGGGCGGCCAGGCCGTCGCGCAGTCGCCGTCACAGTTGGACTTCGGTGGTTCCGCCGTGTCCTGGTCGAATCGGTAGAGGGTCATGCCGTTGCCGTCGGTCAGCACCTCGCCGAGTTCGGCGTTGGTGGAGACGGCCAGCTTGCCGGCCCCGACACCCTGCGCGTCAGGCACGGAGGCGGGGGCTGAGGGAGCGGTGGAACCAGCCGTTCCGCCGGTGGTACCGGCGCCACCGGCGCCGACGCTTCCGTAGTCACCGGTACCGGCCACGGTGCCGGCGCCGGCCGCGGCCGTGGCGCCCACGTTCTGGCTCGACGCGGTGCCGGATTCCTGACCGCACGCCGTCGTCAGCGCCAGCACGGCCACGGCGCTCGCCACGAGTGAGGCGCTCCGCCAGGAGGTCTTCATCGTCAACTCCCCAAAATCACAAGGGTGTTGCAGCGCCCTGCTGCGCCGCCGCACGGTCATGAGTACGCAGGGGACCGGTGGGTGTGTTCAACGACGGCACAAATTTCTTTCCAAGAACCGTGAAGAAGACTCCCGGAGGGTCTGCGAGAAGCCTCGGAAGGCCGTGCCGGCAAACCCCTGGGGCCGAACTTCCCTCGTTCGGGGCAATCTCCCCGCAGCACGGGCGTGTGCTCGCGCGCGAGGACTCATGATCTTCGTCGTGCATGCACCCGAACCGACCAGATCCCTTTTCGCCACAAGGGCGTTGGCCCTCATGACACTGGCGTGGATCCTCGTGGGCGCACCGGCGGGCACCGCGTCGGCCGACGCCTGCGCGTCCGCCTCGACGGGCCCGAACGGCATCGAGGCGGTGGCGGTCGCCGGCAGCCACACCTGGCCGACCCCTCCGCCGTGCCCGGTACCGACACCCCCGCCGCCGTGCCCGACACCGACGCCGACTCCCACACCGACGCCGAGCCCCACGCCCACACCCACGCCGTCCAAGTCCACACCCCCGCCGCCGAGGCCGACGCCCACACCGGCACCCGAGCCACCGCCTCTCCCGCCGCCTCCCCCGCCCCCACCGGCACCGCGGCCCGCGGCCCCCCGCCCGGCACCCACTCCGCCGCCCGCCCCGCCCCCGACGCCCACACCGACGCCCACCCCCACACCGTCAGCCACGCCCGAGCCGGCCCCGCGTCCTTCCGTACGGCCGGTGAGCTACCCGGAGTACCACTCCCCGCCGCGCAAGGCGCCGGTACACGGGGGAACGTCGCCCCTCACCCACGTCCTGCTCATCACGGTGCCCGCGGTGGTCGCCGTCGCCGCGCTCCGTCCGCGCTGATCACTGGAGAATCCTGTGCCGGAATGGCTTGTTCTGACCCTCGCGATGGCCGCCGCGTGTGCCGTGGTGGTCGTCATCACCTTCCTGAGGCACCGCTCGGTGGGCGAGGACGAGGACCCGTCCGAGACGCCGGACGTCATCGAGTACATGACGATGTGGATCGGCGTGGTGTACGCCATCGTCCTGGGCCTGGCCATCGCCGGTGTCTGGGAGGCGCGCAGCATGGCCCAGGACCACGTTCAGGCGGAGGCGCAGGCGCTGCACGAGATCTCGGAGCGTGTCCGCGTCTATCCCGTCGAGGCCCGTGACCGTATTCGGGATGATGTCAACACCTATGTCGGACACGTCGTCACCACCGAGTGGCAGACGATGGCCGACGACGGCCGTCTCACCGAGCGCGGTGACGAGCTGCTGGAGCGTGTCCGCGCGGACGTCACCGACTACGAGCCGCGGACGGACTTCGAGGCGCAGGCATACCAGCCGCTCGTCGACCAGGTGGCCGCCGCGGACCAGGCGCGCACGTCCCGCTCGAACTCGATCGAGCCGACCATGCCCGGCGTGGTGTGGTTCGGGCTGCTCGCCGGAGCGGTGATCACCATCGGGATGGTCCTCGCTCTCCAGATCAGGCGGACCCCGCGCGAACTCGTCCTCGCCGGGCTGTTCTCCGCGCTGATCGCCTTCCTGCTCTTCCTGATCTGGGACTTCGACGCGCCCTACAGCCGCGGCATCACGGCGTCCGCGGAGCCGTTCCTGGCGCTCTTCCCGGGCGTCAAGGGCTGACGGGCGCTCACGCGCCCGGGGATCCGGCCGGGGGCGGGCACCACGCCGTGCCGTCCCCTGCCGTGGGAACGCCGTTCCCCCGTCCGGCCCGCGCGTCTGCCCCGTTCGGGCGACCGGGACCGCGGTGCCGCGGACCTCTTCTTGGCGTTTCGGTCATCGAGGTGACTCGGCGCCCAGCCATCCGCGCAGGTCTCCGCCCCGGTCCCGTTTCTGGGATCCGGGGCGGGGACCTGTCTCAGATGCGCTTCTCGGAGCGGCGGCGCATCCAGAACACGCCACCGCCGATGACGGCCAGGGCCACGAGCCCACCGCCGATGGCCATGTCGGTCGGCGTCGCCCCGCTGGAGCTGCTGCCGCCGAGACCACCGCGGACACCGCCGAGGACGGTGAAGGCCGCGTCGCGGGTCAGCGGGGAGCGCCCGTTGCAGTGGACCGTGATGCTGTACGGCCCCGGGTTGGCGTTGTCGCGGATGGTCGCCTTTCCGCTCGCGGTCCCGTTGGTGCCGTCGACCCGGCGCAGGTTCACCGGCGAGGTGAACGCCGGGGAGTTGGCCGTGCCGCCGCCCGGGCATCCGTCCACCGTCACGGTCAGCTGACCACCCCGGGCGATCACACCGGGCATGGCGACGATGTTGCTGACGATGCCGCTGTTGCCGTTGCCACCGCCGTTGCCACCGATGCCGTTTCCGCCACCGTTGCCGTTTCCGTTGGAGTTGCCGCCCCCGTGCCCGCCACCGTTCCCGTTCCCGTTGCCGTTCCCCCCGAAGCCGTTACCGTCGCCGCGCCCGCCACCGTTCCCGTTCCCGTTCCCCCCGAAGCCGTCACCGTCGCCGCGCCCGCCACCGTTCCCGTTCCCCCCGAAGCCGTTGCCGTTGCCGTGCCCGCCACCGTTGCCGCCGTTCCCGTTCCCGTTCCCCCCGAAGCCGTTGCCGTTGCCGCCGACACCGTTCCCGTCGCCGCCGAATCCGTTGTCGCCGTTGCCACCATTACCGCCGGAGCCATTTCCGCCGCCGTCGCCGCCACTGTTGACGTAGGCGTTGGCGCCGCTGTTGCCCATGCCGTCCGCGACGGCCGCCGGGGCGGCGAGGCCGAGGACGGAGACCGCGACGGCTGAGACCGCCAGGGCACGAGGAGTACGCATGTGAACCTCCGCGGAAGGCGCCCCGGGACCCGTCCCCGGTCGATCGGCGAGAAAGCGCCTCCCGAAAAAACCCTCAGATGCCTTTCTCGCGACCGCATTTCGGGAATGGTCCGTCCTGGTGAGGTGACACGCCGTCGGAAAACCATTCAAGGCGATATCACCGCAGGTCACGGACCGTCAGAAAATTCTGATCAGTGAGGACTCGGATGGCGCACCGAGGGGCTCGTGGGCCACCCGTTCGCATCTGTCCCCGTCGCCGGTCGCGTGCGGGAGACTTAGCGTTCTTGTATGTCAATGTCTGCGTTCGAGCTGTCCGAGGTGGCCGAAGAGGAGGAGCGGCGGAGGAAGCGCGCCCCGTGGGGCGTGATAGCGCTTGTTCTGCTGACTGGTCTCGCGCTCATTCGCAATGGTTCGGGCGAGTTCGATGTCGGGCCGCCGCAGCCCGCGTCGGCGGCCGCCGCGGACAGCCGTACCGCGCCGGGCACCCTCGTCACCCCGCAGGCGCTGCCGTACGCGGTGCCCGCGCGGGTGCGGATCCCGGCGATCCAGGTGGACGCGCCCGTCACGCCGGTCGGCCTGGACGCGGACGGCTGGGTCGGCGCGCCGCCCGCGCAGGACCCGAACCTGGCCGGCTGGTTCACCGGCGCCGTCTCGCCCGGCGAAAAGGGGACCGCGGTCATCGTCGGACACGTCGACAACGTGCAGGGCCCCGCCGTGTTCTACGCACTCGGGGCGCTGAAGAAGGGACATCGCGTCGAGGTGGCGCGGGGCGACGGAAAGACCGCCGTTTTCGAGTTCTACGGCATCGAGGTCTTCGCGAAGAACAATTTCCCCGGCGACCGCGTCTACGCCTCCAAGGGCACCCCGGAGCTTCGGGTCATCACCTGCGGCGGCGGTTTCTCCAAGCAGAACGGCTACGACGGAAACGTCGTCGCCTTCGCCCGCCTGGTCGAGGTCCGCTGAGCGTTCCCCGGCCGGGCGTTCCCCGGCCGGGGCGGCGAAGGCCCGTACCGTCCCGCTACGCGTACTGCCGGCGCGGGACGGCGATGTGGTAGCCGTCGTCCAGCAGCTGCGGCAGATAGGCGCGCAGCGCCCGCACACTCTGCGAGCGGTCGCCCCCGGCGTCGTGCGAGAGAACCACGACGCCGGGGGCGGCGCCGTACTCGACCCGGTCGATGATGGTGCGGGTGCCGGGGGTGGTCCAGTCGAGGGTGTCGACGGTCCAGGCGAGCGGTTCCATGCCGAGTTCGGCGCCGAGCTGGAACGCGGCGCGGTTCCAGGCTCCGTAGGGCGCGCGGAACCACTGGGGGCGTTCACCGTACGCGTCCTCGATGACGTCGCAGGTGCTTTCCATCTCGGAGCGGATGCGTCCTCGGGTGAGGCTGGTCAACAGGGGGTGGGACCAGGTGTGGTTGCCGACGACGTGGCCCTCGTCGGCCATGCGCGCCAGCAGGTCCTTGTGGTCCGCGGCCATTTCCCCGCAGACGAAGAACATCGCGCGGACGTCGTACTCGCGCAGGGTGTCCAGGATGCCCGGGGTGTAGCGGGGGTCTGGGCCGTCGTCGAAGGTCAGCACCATGGTGCGGCCGCGCCCGGACAGACGCAGCAGCGGCTCGCGCCGTACGCGGGGGCGGCGCGGGGTGGTGCGCGCCTGGCCGTATCCGGTCAGGGGCTGGAGGCGGTACGTGGAGGGGGTCGCCGGGAGGCGACGCACCGGGGCGCCTCCGGCGGGAGCCGTGGCCCCTCCGGCGGGGGCGGTGGCGCCTCCGGCGGGGGCGGTGGCGCCTCCGGCGGGGGCGGTGGCGCCTCCGGCGGAGGCTGTGGCGCCCGTCGCCGAGGGCTTGGGACCGGCCGGCCCGCCCGTCGTGCCCAGTGCGAACAGTCCGGCCGTACCGGCCGCCCCCAGAGCGGCACCGCCGGCGAGCAACGCCCGGCGCCGCGTGAGCAACTGATCCTTCTTCATGACTCATCAGTGGCCCGACGGAAGACCGACGCACCTCACCGACACCGGCACGGCGGCACGTTTCCACTCGCCCGGCGCAGTTCCGCTGGCGGGTCAGCGACGGCGTACCAACGGGAACGGGAGGGTCTGGAATGATCCGGCCGGCGACCGTCACGGTCTCGCCGTCGCGGACCTCGGTGAGGGTGTGGGTGCGAGGTGCGACGCCGACCGGGTAGGGGTTGGTGCCGGCGGCGCGCAGTCGCTCCCGTTCGCAGCGCCGGACGCGGACCTGTTCGGGCAGGTCCGCGTCCGGCCCGTCGGGCCCGGTTTCGTCCCCTCCGGCGAGGCCGAGCGCCGACAGCGGCGGCAGGCCCTCGGTGCTCGCGGGCCGCCGCACGCCGTTCGAGTGCCCCTTTCCCCGGAGTTTGCGCAGGGACGGTACGAAGACGAAGCCCTCGGCGATGACGGAGGCGAGGCCGATGCGGGCGAGGGAGGCGGCCTCGCCGTGGCAGAGGAAGCGCGGGTACCACTCGGGGCGGTACTTGGCGTTGGAGCGGTACAGGAGCAGGACGCAGAGCAGGCCGAGGGAGCCGAAGAAGGCCGCGAAGCCCTCCGGCACCCGGCTGAGGAAGCCGCCGCGAGGCGGTCGTTCGGGCCCTGAGTGTCCTCGGCCGCGGGGGCCGCCACGGTGGCGCTCAGGGCCTCGACTGCAGGAACACCGGCGCGCCCCCGCCCATCGAGCGGTCCCGGCCTCCGGTCGGACCTGCGGTTTCCGATACGCTCGTTGCCGTGACGAACCATCACGAACATCAGTTCGAGCTAGGAACGGACGGCCCGAAGGTCATCGTGGTCGGCATGGACGGCTCCGACTCGTCCTACCGGGCGGCGGCCTACGCGGCGGGGCTGGCCCGGCGCCAGCGGGCGCTGCTCGCCGCCGTGTACGTGCAGCCCGCGATGACGGCGAGCGCGGCGCTCGGGGTGCCGGTCGCCGGGACGACCGACGCCATCGCCGAGGACCTTCTGCGGGAGATACGGGACGCCACCGAGCGGGTGAAGGGGGTGTTCGACGTGCGCTGGGAGTTCCACACCTTCCACGGCGACCCCTACAGCGGCCTGGTGAAGGCCGCGGACGAACTGAAGGCGGACGCCGTGGTGGTGGGGGCCTCGGAGCAGGCGGGGCACCGGATCGTCGGTTCGGTGGCGATCCGTCTGGTGAAGGCGGGACGGTGGCCGGTGACGGTGGTGCCGTAGCGGTGCCGTAGCGCTGCGGTTCGTGCTCAAGGCCGTAGCGCTGCGGTTCGTCCTCGAGGCCGTAGCGCTACCGGGCCACCGTCACATGGGCCGCTACTCCCCCATCACCAGCCCGTCCTTCGCGGCGCCCCGGCCGAGTACGACCTCCCGGATCCGGTCGCGGACACCGGTCAGTTCGGCACCCCGGGCGATGGCCCGGTTGACGTCGACCACGCGGCCGGCGTCGACGTCGAAGAGCTGGGGGAGGAACTCCGCCTTGCTGACCTCCCAGCGTCCGCCCGGCTTCTTCGGCGGGGCGAAGGTGAAGCGGGCGATGGTGGACTGGTTGCCGCGGGGATCCTGGACGCCCTCGTGGTTGAACATCTCGCCGGCGACCTGGTCGCCCATCCCGTAGACCACCCAGGTGCCGTTGACCTTCTCGTACGCCTGCGGGACGTGGGCGTGGGTGCCGAGGATCAGGTCGACGGCGGGGCGGCCGTCCGCGCGGGCGGCGGTGAGCCGTCGGGCGAGGCTCTGCTGCTGGGCGTCGGGTTCCTCCTGCCACTCGGTGCCCCAGTGCAGCGACACGACGACCACGTCGGCCCCCGCCTGGCGCGCGGCGCGGGCGTCGGCGAGGATCCGCTGCTCGTCGATCAGGTTGACCGCCCAGGGCTGCCCGGGCGGGAACGGCAGACCGTTGGTGTCGTAGGTGTAGGAGAGGTGGGCGACCCGCGCCGAGCCCGCGCTCAGGAGCGTGACGGCGCCGGCCTCGGCCTCCGTGCGCGCCGTCCCGGCGTGGCGCACGCCCGCGCGGTCCAAGGTGTCCAGGGTGCGCACGATGCCCGCCGCGCCGTCGTCGAGGGAGTGGTTGGAGGCGGTGGAGCAGCCGTCGTAGCCGACCGAGGCGAGGCCGGCGGCCACTTCGGGCGGTGACTTGAAGACGGGGTAGCCGGTGTAGTCGCCGTTCGCGCCGTACACGGTCTCCATGTGACACAGCGCCAGATCGGCGCGGGAGACGACGGGCTGGATCCCGGCGAGCATCGGGCGGAAGTCGTAGCCCGTGCCGCCGGCGTCGAAGCCCGCCCGGTCGATGATCGAGCTGTGCGGCAGGACGTCGCCGGAGGCGACGAGGGTGAAGGCGCCGGTGCCGGCGGCCGGGGCCGGCTGCCCGGGCCCCGCGGGCGGTTGGTGGCGGTGGGCCTGGCAGGCGGCGGCCGAGGCCAGGATGGCCGTGAGGGCCAGGGCTACCTGTCGTCTGCGTGCGATCATTCCTCACCCCACTGAGGTCATATTTACGCACAAATAGGTACGATATTGGCCGCTGTCGCAAACAATCTCAGGGCCCCCACTCACCCGTCCGGTGTGCGCGAGTGGCGGGATACGACCGTTCGTCGAACCGTTCGTCGACGCGATCGACCGTCCGTCGCAGACCCGCGTTCGCCCCCTGTCCGTGGCCGCCACCCTGCGGTCCCATACGCGCATGACGGCCGGAACCACCCTCACGAACGGTACGAACGGGACGACCGCCGAGCACGAGCTCGCCGCACTCCAGCGCGAGCACGGCCGACCGCTCTTCGCGCTGCTGCTGAGGCTGAGTGACGGCGACCGGCAGCGCGCTGAAGACCTCGTGCAGGAGACGCTGGTACGGGCCTGGCAGCACCCCGAGGCACTGCGCGCCGACGCCTTCGACTCCGTACGGCCGTGGCTGCTCACCGTGGGACGGCGGCTCGCGATCGACGCGCGGCGGGCCCGGCAGGCGCGGCCGGCGGAGGTCGGCGACGCGGTGCTCGAGCACGCGCCGGTGTGCGCGGACCACGCCGAGCGGTCGGCCGCCACCCTGGATGTGCGGGAGGCTGTGAAGACTCTCACTCCCGAGCACCGTGAAGTCCTGGTGCTCGTGTACTTCCAGGGGGCGAGTGTGGCGGAGGCCGCCGAAACCCTGGGGATTCCGCCCGGTACCGTGAAGTCCCGCGCGTACTACGCGCTGCGCGCCCTGCGCAGGGTGCTACCGGGATACGCGACCGACCTGCGGTGAAACCAATGGGAGAGCAAAACCTCCGTAAAGCGCCTTGCTGAGGACCCCGGTTGAGTAATCGGCTGTCCCTATCCGTGTTCCGGACTGGGGGGCCCGGGTTCGGGCGACGCGCACGCACCGGAGGAAGGCAGGAAGGAATGCCGCACAGAGGTCATCAGAGCACGGACGGCACCAGCGGCGGCGAACTCACGGTTCCCATGGCCTGGTTGTACGCCGAGTACATCGCCGACGAACTACTGCGGACCGGCGATCTCATGCCACCGACGTCGTTCGAGTTCCGCGCCGGGCGCGACGCCCTGGCGCTGACCATCTTCCTCTCCGACACCGACGGCGAGCTCCCGGGCATCCGGGTCGTGACCCAGTTGGAGACCTGGCTGTCGCTGACGGCCTACGACCAGCCGTGGCAGGACTGGGTGAGCGAGCGGATGGCCGTACTGACGGCCGAGGCGGCCACGTCCGCGGACCCCGCGCCCGACCTCCAACTGGCCGCCGCCGCCTGGCGATGGCTGGAGGAGACCGAGTTGCTCGCCCCCGATCTGAACGCGGTGCCGGGCGGTGCTCCGGTGGTCGGTGAGGACGAGGGGCCGAAGGTGTGGACGCCCGCCTGGCAGCTGGGGTTGCCCCTCGGACATCTCGCCATCCATCTTTTTTAGAACCGGACCAATCCGGGGGCCGAACCGCTCCGAATATCTTGGTCTCGATTGTGTGTACGGCTGAGTGATTCGGGTGCCGGGTGCGTACGGATGGGAGCAAGGAGTAACAACCCCACCCGCACCCAACGGCACGAGGATTGCGCATGAGGTCCCAGGAAAGGCATCACGACGCCGGCGCCTACGCGCTCGGCGTGCTGGACGAAGTGGACGCCTTCCGCTTCGAGGACCACCTCATGGAGTGTCCTCAGTGCGCGGCGCAGGTCACCGAGTTCGGGCCCCCCACACGGCAGTTGATGCTGTACCGGCAGGCTACGCCCCGGGTCGTGCACCCGTTCGCCGGCGCCGGCCCGCGGCTGCTGGACCGGCTGCTCGGCGAGGTCGCCGCGCGGCACCGGGCGCGCCGCCGACGCGTGCTGTACGCGGTCGCCGCCTCCGTGGTCGTGGCGCTGGCCGGACCCGCTCTGATGATGCTGTCGGCGGGGGGCGGCGAGAGGGAGGCCGTGCAGGTCACCGCGACCGACGAGCGGTCGGGTGTGTGGGCGCAGGTCACGGTCGAGGACGAAGCCTGGGGCAGCAATGTGCAGCTGCAGGTGAAGGACGGCGCGGGCCCTCGCAACTGCCGTCTGATCGTCGTCGGCCGGGACGGCTCGGAACGGACGGTCACCAACTGGATGGTGCCCCGCCACGACGCCCGGCCCACCGCTGTGCAGGGCGGGACCGATCTGCACGCCGACGAGATCCTCCGCTACGAGATCCGCTCGGCGGAGGGCGAGCAGCTCGTCACCCTGAAGGCCCCCTGATGTGCCGGCTCACAGCCACTGGCGCGCCGACCGCACACCAGGCGGCTGTCTACTTCAGCAGCCTCGACATCCTCCGGTCCGCCAGTGGCTTGCCGCCCGTCTGGCAGGTCGGGCAGTACTGGAGGGACGAGTCACTGAAGGACACCTCGCGGATGGTGTCGCCGCAGACGGGGCAGGGCTCGCCGGTGCGGCCGTGGACGCGCAGGCCGGTCTTCTTCTCGGACTTCAGGCGGCCCGCGGCGAGACCCCGGGAGCGGTCCACCGCCTCGGTCAGGGTGGTACGCAGGGCGGTGTAGAGGGCGTCCGTCTCCTCCGGGGTCAGGGAGGCGGCCAGCTTGAAGGGGGACATGCGCGCGGCGTGCAGGATCTCGTCGCTGTAGGCGTTGCCGACGCCGGCGATCAGGCTCTGGTCGCGCAGGGCGCCCTTGATCTGGCGACGCTCCCCGGAGAGGAGCCCGGCGAGTCTTCGTGCGTCGAAGTCGTCCGCGAGCGGGTCGGGGCCGAGGCGGGCGACGCCGGGGACCTCGTGCGGGTCCCGTACGACGTACACCGCGAGCCGCTTCTGGGTGCCGGCCTCGGTGAGGTCGAAGCCCTCGCCCGTCTCCAGGGCGACCCGCAGGGCGAGGGGGCCCTTGCCGGGGCGGGGCGGGCCGTCGGGGAGGCGGTCCTTCCAATGGAGCCAGCCGGCGCGGGCCAGGTGGGTCACGAAGTGCGGGCCGCCGTCCGTCTCCAGGTCGAGGAACTTGCCGTGGCGGTGCACGGCGGCGATCTCGCGGCCCTCGACGGCGGTGACGGGTGGGTCGTACGTCTTCAGGACGCTGATGGCGACGGGCAGGACGCGCACGATCTCGTGACCGACGACACGCTCGGTCAGGAAGTCCTTGAGCGCTTCGACCTCGGGCAGTTCCGGCATACGTCCAGAGTGCCACCGGGGACCGACACCCTCAGCTCCGGATGCTCTCAGCCGCCGCCGGGCACCCTGAACTCGCACCACACGCACTTGCCGCCGCCCCGTGCCTCCACGCCCCACTCGTCCGTGAGGAGCTCGACCAGGAGCAGGCCGCGCCCCGAGACGCCGGACTCCCCGGCCTCGCGGCGGCGCGGCAGGGCGCTGGAGGAGTCCTCGACCTCGACGCGCAGACGGCGGTCGGAGTCGCCCAGGACCCGCAGGGTGACGATGGCGGAGCCCTCGGTGTGCATGAGGGCGTTGGTGATGAGTTCGTCGGCGGCCAGCTCGATCTCGTCGGCGCGGCCCCGCGCACCCCACGTGCGGACGGCGGCGCGGATCATGTGCCGGGCACCGGTGAGGGCCTCGGGGTCGCCGGGGGTCACGAGTTGCTGGAGCCGGCCGCCGGGCCGTGGGGTGTCCACGCCCCGGCGGCGCAGCAGGAGCAGGGCCACGTCGTCGTCGCCGGCGCGTTCCTCGGCGATGTCGATCAGCCGGTCGGCGAGGCCGCGTACGTCGTCGGGGCCGGTGGCGATGAGGGCGGTGAGGGTCTTCATGCCGTCGTCGAGGTCGACGCCGGGCTGTTCGACCAGTCCGTCGGTGCACAGCAGCAGGGTGTGGCCGGGGTCGAGTTCGAGGGTGGTGACCGGGTATTCGAGGCTGCCGAACTCGGCGGACAGGCCGAGCGGCAGGCCGCCCGCGACGGCGACGCGTCGGCAGGTGCCGTCAGGCGCCCGCACGAGGGGGTCGATGTGGCCGGCCCGGACCACCTGGACCACGCCGGTGGACAGGTCGGCCTCGGCGTAGAGGCAGGTGGCGAAGCGGTCGGTGTCGAGTTCGTGCAGGAAGACCGAGGCGCGGGCCGTCACGGTGGCGGGGGTGTGGCCCTCGGCGGCGTAGGCGCGCAGCACGATGCGGAGCTGGCCCATGACGGCGGCTGCGTGCGTGTCGTGGCCCTGGACGTCGCCGATGACGGCACCGACCCGGCCGCCGGGCAGCGGGATCAGGTCGTACCAGTCGCCGCCGATGTCCCGGCCGAGGGAGCCGCCGATCGTGGCGGACCGGTAGCGGACGGCGATGTCGGCGCCGGGCACGCTGGGGATGGTGCGCGGCAGCATGGCCTGCTGGAGGCCCTGGGCGATGTCCTTCTCCTGCTCGTAGAACATCGCGCGTTGCAGGCTCTGCGCGATGCTGCTGCCGAGGGCGACGAGGATGTTGCGTTCCTCGGGGGTGAAGCCGTGCCGGTCGCTGTAGAGCAGGCCCATGGCGCCGATGGGGCGGGCCTGGACGATGAGGGGCAGGTAGGCGGCCGACGTGATGTTCAGGTCGGTGATGTGCGGCCACAGGAGGGGGTAGCGGGCGGCGAACTCCTCGGGCGACTCGATGAACCGGGGGCTGAGGGTGCGCACGACCTCGCTCATGGGGTAGGGCTCGTCGATGCGGGTGACGAGGGTGCCGGGCACGAAGCTGCCCGCGGGGCCCTCGGCGACCAGGCGGATGCGGCCCGCCTCGACCAGGCCCATGACGAGGCTGGTCGCGCCGAGGTGGGCGAGACCGTGGGTGTCCTTGAGGACGTCGATGACGTCCCGCACGGTGCGGGCGTGCGCGAGGGCGGCCGTGGTGAGCTGGACGACGTTGGTCTGCTCGCGGCGGGCGTCGTCGAGGGCGGCCTCGTCGCTGCGGTCGGCGAGGTCCCTCAGCTCCTCGGTGGCGTCGCGGACGATGCCGATGATCCGGCGGGGGCGGCCCGTCTCGTCCCGGCGGATGTAGCCCTGGGTGTGGGTCCAGCACAGGGTGCCGTCGCGGCGGCGGATGCGGAAGTAGGCGCCGTAGTTCTCGCTGCCGTCCTTGATGGCCTGGGCGATGAGGGTGTCCAGGCGGATGGCCTCCGCCTCCGGGACCCGCGGAGCCAGGCTCTCCGGGCGGCCGTCGTATTCGTCGGGGCGCACGTCGAAGATCTCGTGGGCCCGGGCGTCCATGTGGAACAGGCCGGTGTCCAGGTCCCAGTCGAAGCTGCCCATGCGGTTGAGGGCGAGAATCGGATCCGGGTGGGCGGCCCAGTCGTCCGGGAGTGACAGCGCGCTCGCTCCCCGATCAGCCATGCGCCCACCTTGCCAGGATTTGCCCGATTCTTCGAGTGGGGCGGGACACCTGGGTTACCCAGTCCGAGGCATGGAACACGGTGAGTGACGGGGCCGGAGAGCAGAAGAGGAGCGCGAGGCCGTGGAGTGGTTCACCGCACCCGACTACTGGGTGAGCCGGCTGGTCTTCCAGCGGGCTCTGGCCTGCGTGTATCTGGTCGCGTTCCTCACGGCGGCCCTTCAGTTCCGCGCGCTGCTGGGCGAGCGAGGGATGCTGCCGATCCCCCGGTTCGTCGGGCGTGTGCCGTTCCGGCGGGCGCCGAGCCTGTTCCATCTGCACTACTCGGACCGTTTCTTCGCCGTCTGCGCCTGGACGGGTTGCGCGGTGTCGGTGGCGCTGATCGCGGGCCTGGACTCCCTGGTGCCGCTGTGGGCGGCGATGCTGCTGTGGCTGGTGCCGTGGGCGCTGTACCTGTCGATCGTCAACGTCGGCCAGACCTGGTACGGCTTCGGCTGGGAGTCCCTGCTGCTGGAGGTGGGGTTCCTCGCCGTCTTCCTCGGCAACGACGAGGTGGCCCCGCCGTTCCTCGTGCTGTTCCTGCTGCGCTGGATCCTGTTCCGGGTGGAGTTCGGAGCGGGTCTGATCAAGCTGCGGGGCGACGAGTGCTGGCGGAAGCTGACCTGCCTGGACCACCACCACGAGACACAGCCGATGCCGGGCCCGCTGAGCTGGTTCTTCCACCACCTGCCGGGGCCGCTGCACCGGGTCGAGGTGGCCGCCAACCACTTCACGCAGCTCGTGGTGCCGGTCCTGCTGTTCACCCCGCAGCCGATCGCCACGGCGGCCGCCTGCCTGATGATCGTCACCCAGCTGTGGCTCGTCCTGTCGGGCAACTTCTCCTGGCTGAACTGGATCACCATCGTGCTGGCCGTGTCGGCGCTACGGCTGCCGGGCGAGGCGCCGTCGCTGCCCGACACCCCGCTCTGGTACGAGGTCGTGGTCCTGGCCGTGGCCGCGCTGCTGGTGTTCCTGAGCTATCGCCCGGCCGTGAACATGATCTCCCGCGCCCAGGTCATGAACCGCTCCTTCGACCCGTTCCACCTGGTCAACACCTACGGCGCGTTCGGGAGCGTGAGCCGCGTCCGCTACGAGGTGGTGGTCGAGGGCACGCACGACGAGGCCCCGCGCGAGGACTCCGAGTGGCGCGAGTACGAGTTCAAGGGCAAGCCGGGCGATCCACGGCACTGGCCGCGCCAGTACGCGCCGTACCATCTCCGGCTGGACTGGATGATGTGGTTCGCCGCCCTCTCCCCCGCGTACGCCGGGGCGTGGTTCGGTGCCATGGTCGAACGGCTCCTGGAGAACGACCGGGACACCCTGAAGCTGCTGCGCCGCTCCCCGTTCCCGCCCGACGAGCCCCCGCGCTATGTCCGCGCCCGCCTCTTCCGCTACCGCTACACGAGCTGGCGGGAGCTGCGGGAGACGGGCGCGTGCTGGGAGCGGACGTATGTGCGGGAGTTTCTGCCGCCGACGCGGTTGGCGGTGTCGGTTCAGAGGTCGTAGACGCGGATGGCGGTGGTCCCGAAGAGGAGCGTGCGTTCGTCGCGGCTCAGATCCTGCGTCAACTCGCCGGCCGCCGACAGCACGTCGGCGTACGTCGCCGCCAGTGTGCACACCGGCCAGTCCGAGCCGAACATCAGCCGGGCCGGGCCGAAGGCCTCCAGCACGGTGTCGGCGTAGGGGCGCAGGTCGTGGACGGTCCAGTGGGCGTGGTCGGCCTCGGTGACCATGCCGGAGAGCTTGCAGACGGTGTTGGGGAGTGCGGCGAGGGTGCGGACGGCGGTGGCCCAGGGTTCACGGGTGCCGGAGGCGATGGGCGGCTTGCCGAGGTGGTCCAGGACGAAGGTGAGGCCGGGGTGGTCGGCGGCGGCCTCGGCGCAGGCGGGGAGCTGGTGGGGCAGGACGACCAGGTCGTAGGCGAGGCCCGCGTCGGCGACGGCGGCGAGGCCGCGGTGGACGTCGGGGCGCAGCAGCCACTGCGGGTCGGGCTCGCCCTGGACCTGGTGGCGGATGCCCTTGAGGTGGCGGCCGCCGGGGAGTTCGCGGAGCCGGGCCAGTTCGTCGGCCACGTCGGGGCGGGTCAGGTCGGTCCAGCCGACGACGCCCGCGACCAGGTCGTGGCCGGCGGCGAGGGCGAGGAACTCGGGGGTTTCCTCGGGCACGGTGATCGTCTGCACCAGTACCGTGCGGTCGACGCCGGCCACGCGGGCCTCGGGTTCGAGGTCGGTGAGAGTGAAGTTCCGGCGCAGTGGCTGGAGTGCGGGTCCCTCGATCCAGTCCTGGTCGCGGACGGACAGGTCCCAGACGTGGTGGTGCGCGTCGACGGTCACGGCAGCTCCCACACGACGGGCAGGCCGGCGTCGGCCCCTTCGCCGGAGTAGTCGTGCACCACGTCGAGCGGTTCGGCCATGCGGGCCTGCCGAGCCACGTTGACCGGGAGTTTCTCCAGTTCGGCGAGGAGGTGGGCGTAGTCCTCGCACTCCAGGACGTGGAAGAGGCCGGTGCCTCCCCCACGCTCGGCTTCGCTCGCGCGCGGGGACCCCCACCGCCAGATCGTCCAGGAAACTGCGCCGGCGGCACGGATGGCGTCGGTGAGCTCCTTCGGGACCTCGCGGTGGGCGGCCTCGTACGCGTCGATCCGGTCGGCGCGGACCTTGGTGTGCCGGGCGACTCTCATGACGGCTCCTCGGTGGGGACGGGGGCCTCGGGGGGCAGAAGGCCGCTCTCCCGCAACTCCTGCCAGAACGCCGCGGGAACAGGGGCCCGGAACTGCTCAGCACCGTCGTCGGCCTCCGCCGCCGTGCGGGCGCCGACGAGGACGCTCGCGACGGCCGGGTGGGCGGCGCAGAAGGCGAGGGCTGCGGCGCGCAGGGTCGTGCCGTGGGCTTCGGCGACCGTCTTCAGGCGCACGGCGCGCTCCACCAACTCGGCGGGCGCCTGCGCGTAGTTGTACGTCGCCGTCGGTCTCGGGTCGGCCAGCAGGCCGGAGTTGAAGGCGCCGCCGATCACGACGGAGGTCCCGCGCCGCTGTGCCGCGGGCAGCAGGGCGGTGAGGGCGCTCTGGTCGAGGAGCGTGTAGCGGCCGGCGCACAGCACCACGTCGACGTCCGTGTCACACACGAAGCGGGTGAGCATCTCCGCCTGGTTCATGCCGGCGCCGATCGCGCCGATCACGCCTTCCGCGCGCAGCTTCTCCAGGGCCGGGTAGCCCTCGCGGAAGGCCTGTTCGGCGTGGTCGTCGGGGTCGTGGAGGTAGACGACGTCGACGCGGTCGAGGCCGAGGCGTTCCAGGCCGGCCTCCAGGGTGCGCCGTACGCCGTCGGCGGTGAAGTCCCAGACGCGGCGGTGGGTGGCGGGGACGGCGAAGCCGTTGGCGAGGTCGTCGCCGGTGCCGTCGGCGGGTTCCAGGCGGCGGCCCACCTTCGTCGAGACCGTGTACTGCTCACGCGGGTGCTCGCGCAGGGCGGCGCCGAGGCGGCGCTCGGAGAGGCCGAGGCCGTAGTGGGGCGCGGTGTCGAAGTAGCGGACGCCCTGCCGCCAGGCCGCGGCCACGGTGTCGTACGCCTGCTCGTCGGTGACCTTGGTGTATAGGTTGCCGATCACGGCGGCGCCGAAGCCGAGGCCGCTGACCTCGACGCCGCTGCGGCCCAGGGCGGTCACTGGGCCACCGGCCGAAGGCGCAGGCCCTGCATGCCGCCGTCGACCGCGAGGGACGTGCCGGTGGTGGCGCCGGACAGGGGGCTCGCCAGGTAGGCGATGGCGCCCGCGACCTCGGCGGCGCTGACCAGGCGGCCGGTGGGCTGGCGGGCCTCCAGGGCGGCGCGTTCGGCCGCCGGGTCGTCGGCCGCGTCGAGGAGACGGCCGACCCACGGGGTGTCCGCCGTGCCGGGGTTGACGCAGTTGACGCGGATGCCCTCGCGGACGTGGTCGGCGGCCATGGCGAGGGTCAGCGCGTACACGGCGCCCTTGGCCGCGCTGTACAGGGCCCGCTGCGGCAGGCCCGCTGTGGCGGCGATGGAGCAGGTGTTGACGATGGCCGCGTGGGCGGAGGCGCGCAGGTGCGGCAGGGCGGCGCGGGCCGTGCGGACCATGCCGACGACGTTGACGTCGAGGACGCGGTGCCACTCGGCGTCGTCGTTGTCCTCGACGGTGCCCTGGGCGCCGATGCCCGCGTTGTTGACCAGGATGTCCAGACCGCCCAGGTCGGTGACGGCGGCCGCGACGGCCTCGCGCACGGAGGCGTCGTCGCAGACGTCGGCCGTGTACGGCAACAGCGGCTTCTCGACCGATGACGTGTCCAGGTCGAGTACGGCGACCCGGGCGCCGCGCTCGGCCAGCAGCTCCGCGGTGGCCCGGCCGATGCCGGAGGCGCCGCCCGTCACCAGGGCGCCAAGACCCTCGAAGTCGCTCATGCCGCGTGCCCCTTCTTCGCCTTGAGGGCGGCCTCGATGCCGGCCTCGATGTCGGCGGCCCAGAAGGTGCCGCCGGGATAGGTGTACCGCGCGATCGACTCCGGGCGCATGGCCGCCGAGAAGCCCGGCAGCGCGGGCGCCTTGTAGTGACCTCGGTGGATCACCACCGGGTCGAGGAAGTGGTCGTGCAGGTGGTCGACGTACTCGATGGTGCGGTCCTCGATGGTGCAGGAGACCGCGAGGTAGTCGAACATCGACAGGTGCTGGACGAGTTCGCACAGGCCGACACCGCCCGCGTGCGGGCAGACGGGGACGCCGAACTTCGCGGCGAGCAGCAGGATGGCGAGGTTCTCGTTGACGCCGCCGACGCGGGCGGCGTCGAGCTGGAGGATGTCGATGGCGCCCGCCTGGAGCAGCTGCTTGAAGACGATCCTGTTCTGCACGTGCTCGCCGGTGGCGACCCTGACCGGGGCGACGGCCCGGCGGATCGCCGCGTGGCCGAGGATGTCGTCCGGGCTGGTGGGCTCCTCGATCCAGTACGGGTCGAACTCGGCGAGGGCCTTGGTCCAGCGGACGGCCTCCTCGACGTCCCAGCGCTGATTGGCGTCGATCGCGAGGCGGATGTCCTGGCCGACGACCTGACGGGCGACGCGGCAACGGCGTACGTCGTCGTCGAGGTCGGCGCCGACCTTCAGCTTGATCTGGGTGAAGCCGTCGGCGACCGCCTCGGCGGCGAGCCGGGTGAGCTTGGCGTCGTCGTAGCCGAGCCAGCCGGCCGATGTGGTGTAGGCGGGATACCCGTGGTGGAGCAGGAGGTTCTGTCGCTCCTGTCTTCCCTCACGGGCGCTGCGCAGGATGGCCAGCGCCTCGTCGGGGGTGAGGGCGTCGGTGAGGTAGCGGAAGTCGATCTGGGCGACCAGCCACTCGGGGTCGCCGTCGGCGAGGAGGCGCCACAGGGGCTTGGCGGCGCGCTTGGCCGCGAGGTCCCAGACCGCGTTCATCACCGCCCCGATCGCCATGTGCATCACGCCCTTCTCGGGGCCGAGCCAGCGCAGCTGGCTGTCGCCGATCAGGTCACGGTTCAGGCTGCCCGGGTCGGCGCACAGCTCCTCCACGGACCGGCCGACGACATGGCCGCGCAGTGCCTCGATCGCGGCGACCTGGACCTCGTTACCCCGCCCGATGGTGAAGGTGAACCCGTGCCCCTCGTGCCCGTCCTCGGCGTCCGTGCGCAGGACGACGTAGGCCGCCGAGTAGTCGGGGTCCGGATTCATCGCGTCGGAGCCGTCGAGCTCGCGCGAGGTCGGGAAACGGATGTCGTGGGTGTCGACCGCGGTGACGCGGGCGGGGGTCGGGGACACGGGGTGCCTTTCAGTCGGTTGGCGGAGGGTCAGTCCTGGGCGCGGCCCGTGGTCACTCGGGCGATCATGAGGGCGACGAGGATGATGCCGCCGTAGATCGCCTGGATCCAGAACGACGGCACCTGGGCGAGGGTGAGCAGGTTCTGTACGACGCCCAGCAGGAGGACGCCGGTGAGGGCGCCGAACATGGTGCCCTTGCCGCCGTCGAGGCTGATGCCTCCGATCACGGCGGCCGCGAAAACCGTGAAGATCATGTTGTTGCCCTGGTTGGCGCTGATCGCGCCGACATACCCGGTCTGCAGGAGGCCGCCCACGGAGGCAAGCACTCCGGCCACCACGAACACGCCCAGCATCACGCGCTCCACGCGGATGCCGGCCGCCCGGGCCGCCGCCGGGTTGCCGCCGATGGCGTACAGGGCGCGGCCGACGCGGTGGTACTTCAGGACGAGCCCGGCGACCGCGAAGGCGGCCGCGGCCAGCCACACCGACATCGGGACCGTGAGGAAAGTGGTGGTCGCCAGGGAGTAGAAGGAGTCCGGCATGCCGAAGAGCGTCTTTCCCTTGGTGGCGCCGACCAGCAGTCCGCGCAGCACGATCAGCATCGCGAGCGTCACGATGAACGCGTTCAGCTTGAACTTCACGACCAGGACGCCGTTGAAGGCGCCGACGGCCGCGCCCGTGACGAGGACGGCCAACAGGGCCAGTCCGGCGGGAAGTTCGGTGCCCCAGCCGGAGGCGGCCGCGGGCAGGACCAGCAGCGCGCCCAGGGCGGGCGCGATGCCGACGACCGACTCCAGGGACAGGTCGAACTTGCCGGTGATGAGCACCAGCGACTCGGCGAGCACGACCATGGCGAGCGCGGCGGAGGCGCCGAGGATCGAGATCAGGTTGCGCTCGGTGAGAAAGGAGTCGTTGACGACGGCACCGAGCACCATGAGCAGCAACAGGGCGGGCAGGAGGGCGAGTTCGCGGGCCCGCCGCAGCAGGACCGTCCGGGCGTTGGCCACAGCCGGGCCGCCGAGGGCGGCGAGCGGCGGGGCGGTCCCGGTGTCGTCCGCGCCGGCCTTGGTGTCAGCCATGGTCCACTCCTTCGATGGAGGCGATCAGGTCGTGATCGCGCCAGCCCGCCGGGTGCTCGGCGACGACACGGCCGTGGAAGAGGACGAGGACGCGGTCGCAGCGGCGCAGGTCGTCGAGCTCGTCGGAGACGACGAGCACGGCGGTGCCGTCCTCGCGGGCGCTGTCCACGCGGGCGAGCAGGGACTCCTTGGACTTCACGTCGACGCCCGCGGTGGGGTTGATGAGGACGAGGAGGCGCGGGTCGGAGGCGAGCGCGCGGGCCATGACGACCTTCTGCGCGTTGCCCCCCGACAGGTCGGAGACGGGCTGGTCCGGGCCCTCGGCATGGATGTCGAGACGGTCGATCAGCTCGGCGGCGAAGCCGCGCCTGCGCTCGGTGCCGATGAAGCCGAGGCGCCCGAGCCGCTCCAGGACGCTCAGGGTGGCGTTGTCGCCGATGGTCATGCCGGTCACCAGGCCCTGGTCGTGCCGGTCTCGGGGGACACAGCCGACTCCGGCCTCCAGGGCCGCCTGCACGTCCCCGAAGGGAAGGCGCTCACCGTCGAGTTGAGCGGTTCCGCGGGTCGGTGTGTACAGGCCGGCGAAGGACTCGGCGAGCTCGATCTTGCCGCTGCCGCTGATGCCGGCGAGGCCGACGACCTCGCCGCGACGGACGGTGAGGTCGACGTTCTCGTACGCGTCCGATGTGAGCCCGCGCGCTGCGAGCAGGACGTGGGCCGTGTCGTCGACGGCCTTTTCCCGCAGGCCCTGTTCGGCGATCACCTCGATGGACTCCCCCGCCATGGCCTCCACCAGCTCCGCCCTCGGCAGGTCGGCGACCGGCGCCGTGGTGATCCAACGGGCGTCGCGCAGGACGGTGACGGTCTGGCAGACCTCGTAAACCTCCTGGAGGTGGTGCGAGATGAACAGGAAGGTGACGCCGGAGTCCTGAAGGGCGCGCATGCGGGTGAAGAGCCGCTCGATCTCGCGGTTGTCGAGCTGTGCGGTCGGTTCGTCGAGGACGATGAAACGGGCGCCGAAGCTCAACGCCCTTGCGATCTCCACCATTTGCCGGTCCTCGACCTTGAGGTCGGCGGTGCGCGCCTCGGGGTCGACGCGCACGTCCCAGGTGCCGAGGAGCTGGGCGGCCTCGGTCTTCAGCCGACGCCAGCTGATGAAACCGCGGCGCAGCGGCTGGCGGTTGATGAACAGGTTCTCGGCGACGGTCAACTCGGGTACGACCGTCGGGTGCTGGTAGACACAGGCGACTTTGCGGCGCCAGGCGTCGCGGTCGGCGAGCGCGGGCGCGGGGTCGCCGTCGAAGCGGACCTCGCCCTCGTCGGGGGCTTGGAGGCCGGTGAGGACGTTGACCAGGGTGGACTTGCCGGCGCCGTTGCGGCCGACGAGGGCGTGGGACTCGCCGGGCAGCACGGTGAGCCGGCCGTCGGCGAGGGCGACGGTGGGGCCGTACCGCTTGACGACTCCCCGTGCCTCAACGAGTGGTGTGCTCATCCGACCGTGTTGCCCCACAGCTCGGGGTCGTCGACGTTGTCCTTGGTGACCAGGGGCGCCGGGAGCTGGTCCTCGAGGATGCCGCTGGGCAGCTCGACGATCGTGGAGCCGTGGTCGGTCGGTCCGGGCTTGAAGGTCTTCCCCTGCATCGCCGCCTTGATGTAGTACATGCCGTACTTGGCGTAGGCGTCGGCGGGTTGGGAGACGGTGGCGTCGATCTCGCCCTTGCGGATGGCGTCGAACTCCTGCGGAATGCCGTCGTTGGAGACGATCGTGATGTGCCCCGCCTGGCCGGCCTTCTTCAGCATCCCCTTCGACTTGAGGGTCTGCAGCGTCGGCGCGAGGTAGACCCCGCCGGCCTGCATGTAGATGCCCTTGAGGTCGGGGTTGGCGTTGAGGAGGGTGTCCAGCTTCGAGGCCGCGGTGTCGGACTCCCACTTGGCGGGGATCTCCAGCACCTTCAGCTTCGGGAAGTTCTTCTTCACACAGGCGCGGAACGCTTCGGAGCGGTCGCGGCCGTTGACCGAGGCGAGGTCGCCCATGATCTGCACGACCTTGCCGGAGGAGATGTTCTTCCCGAGGTACTGGCAGGCCTTCTCGCCGTAGGCGACGTTGTTCGCGCGGACGACCATGGCGACCTTGCCCTTGTCCGGGGCCACGTCCACGGCGACGACGGGTACGCCCTTGCGTTCGGCCTGGTCGAGCCCGGCCTCGATGGCGGCGCTGTCGAGCGGTGCGACGACCAGGCCTTCGACCCCCTGGTTGAGCTGGTTGTTGATGTCGGTGATCTGCTGGGAGGGGTCGCTGTTGGAGTTGACCGTCTTCAGCGTGTCGACGCCCTCCGACTCGGCCATCTTGGGCACGTAGTCGTTGTACGACTGCCAGAACGGCGAGGTCAGCAGGGGCAGGATCACCCCGACCTTGCCGGTGCCGTCGCCTTTCCCGCCTCCGGCGCCGGAGGCGCCGGTGTCCTTGGTGCTGCCGCACCCGCCGAGCACGAGCGAGGCGCCGACCGCCGCGGCCACCGCGCCGACGATCGGAGTCCTGTTCCGCTTCCACCCTGTCCTGACTGTCCTGCCGGTCATCTGGCAGCTCCTCAGTGAGCGTCTTCGAGCAGATGCCCGCATACTTATCAGACCACTTCCCCTCAGGAACACCCTTCGACGCCAGCTTTCCCGCCTTTCGGCCATAGTGGTCCGACCACTCGGGTGGTTACACTGCGGCGCATCCGGTGACTGGAGGAATGGCGTGGAGGAGACGGCCCCGCAGAAGGGCACGGTGACGCAGCGCGCCATCGAGCAGATCAAGGCGATGATCGCGGAGGGACGCCTGGAGCCCGGTCAGCGGCTGCCGACCGAGCGCGACCTCGCGGCCCAGATCGGCATCTCGCGCAGCTCGATGCGCGAGGCGATCCGCGCGCTGACGGCCCTCGGTGTGCTGGAGGCCCGCCACGGTTCCGGCATCTACGTGACCCAGCTCCAGGCGGGTGACCTGCTGGAGACCTTCGGCGTGGTGGCCGACCTGTCCCGTGGCCCGCGGCTGGTGGAACTCCTCGAGATCCGGCGGATCCTGGAGTCGACGGCGACCGCGCTGGCCGCCGCCCGTATCACTCCCGACGGGCTCGCGACCGTGGAGAAGCACCTGACGGCGATGAACGCCTCCGACGATCCGGAGGTGATCCTCGCCCACGACCTCGCCTTCCACCGCGAGATCGCGGTGGCCGCCGGCAACGAGACCATGGCCGCGATCCTGGAGGGCCTGTCCTCCCGCACCTTCCGGGCCCGCGTCTGGCGCGGCTACCAGGAGGAGGGCGCCTTCGCCCGCACCCGCCGCGAGCACGCCGCCATCCACCGCGCTCTGGCCGCCCGCGATCCGGAGGCGGCCCGCACGGCGGCGGCCGCGCACGTGGGCGAGGTCGAGGCGTGGCTACGGGCCCAACTCGGCCCGTGAGCCCGGTGGGACGCACCTCTCACGCGCTGTCCCCGGAGGTGTGTCCCTGCGGCGACATGCCCGGGCTCGTACGGCCCAGGTGGGCACGCACCACCACCGCGGTGATCAACCCCGGCGGGAGCTGGGTCGACAGCCCCTCCCACACCACACGCGTGCCGTCGCCTCCTCCAGAGCGCCGCGCCGAAATCGCGCCCGCCCACCACGATTCAGGCCGTCCCGCGCGCTCTGGCGGAAGCCTCCGGCGTGCCACGGGCTACAACGACGTCGGACCACTCCCACGAGCCGACCCGCTGATCGGCTGCCGGCGCTCCTCCCCCCTCGACGCCACGCCCGCTCCGGGGCACAGTTCTCCCTGCATACTCACGAGTACGCACGCCCCACTCTTCCTTCACCGCAGAGGAGCCCGCGTGACCACCTGGGTCGGTCGGACCGCCGCCGAGATCGCCGCCGCCGTACGCGAGGAGCGGGCCACGCCCCGTGAGGTGGTGGCCGAGCACCTCGCCCGGATCGAACGGGTCGACGGACGCGTGGGGGCGTTCCGTACGGTGCGGGCGCAGGCCGCGCTCGCCGAGGCGGACGAGGTGGGCGCCCGTGCGGACCTGGCCGAACTGCCGCTCGCGGGTGTGCCGGTGGCGGTGAAGGACAACCTCGCCGTGCGCGGGGAGTCGACCCGGGTGGGGTCGGCGGCGACGCCGGACACGCCCGCCGGTGACGACCATGTCACGGTGGCCCGGTTGCGGGCGGCGGGCGCGGTGGTCGTGGGGTTGACGAACGTGCCGGAGCTGTGTGTCTTCGGCACCACCGACGGCGTCCACGGCACCGCCCGCAACCCGTGGGACACCTCGCGCACGGCGGGCGGCTCGTCCGGCGGCAGCGCGGCCGCGGTCGCCGCGGGGCTGGTGCCGGTCGCCCTCGGCAACGACGGCATGGGCTCGCTGCGCATCCCCGCGGCCAACTGCGGCCTGGTCACCATCAAGCCGGGCCACGGGGTGGTGCCCGCGGGGATCGGCGAGGGCGACTGGTTCGGCATGTCGGAGAACGGTCCGCTGGCGACCTCCGTCGGGGACGCGCGCCTGCTGCTGTCGGTCCTCGCGGACACCGACGTCGTACGCCGTACCGCGCCCGGCACGCGCAGGATCGCCCTCTCGCTGCGCAGCCCGCTCGCCGGCGTCACCATCAGCCGTCCGTACGCGGACGCGGCGCGGGAGGCGGCCGGGCTGCTGATCAGGGCCGGTCACCAGGTGCGGCGCGCCGACCCGCCGTACCCGCAGTCGCTGAGCCTGACCTCACTCGCGCACTGGACGGCGGGCACGGCCGTGGACGCCCAGGGGCTCGACCCGCGGCTGCTGGCCCGGCGCACCCGCGTGCACGCAGCCGTGGGCCGGCGCTTCCTGCCTTGGGTGCGCCGGGGCGGAAGCAGGGAGTCGCTGCGCCGGCGCCTGGAGCCGTTCTTCGACGCTTACGACGTGCTGCTCACGCCGGCGCTGGCCCGTCGCTCCCCGAAGGCGGCGGCCTGGCACGAGCGGGGCTGGGCGCGCAACCTCGTGGCCAACGCCGCGTACTCGCCGCTGACCCCGCCGTGGAACCTCACCGGCTGGCCGGCGATGTCGGTGCCGCTCGGCACGCTCGCCTCGGGCGCCCCCTGCGCCGTACAGCTGGTGGGGCGCCCCGGATCGGAAGCGGAACTCCTCGAGCTGGCTGGGCGGTTGGAGGAGCTGCGCCCATGGCGGCGGACGGCCCCGCTCGACTGAGAGGCCGAGTCGTCGTGATCCCTACAGCGCCTTGTACATCACGTGCAGTCCGACGAGGCCGTGCCGGGGGTGGTCGAAGGCCTCCGGCACGGTGCCGAGGATCGTGAAGCCGAGGGAGGTCCACAGGCGGACGGCCGGGTTGGTCTCGACGACCGCGTTGAACACCATGCCCCGGTAGCCGTGGGCCGCCGCCTCGGCCAGGACGTGCTCGGCGAGGGCGCGGCCGATGCCGCGGCCGCCGTGGTCGGGATCGACCATGAAGCCGGCGTTGGCGATGCGGGCGGCGGGGCCGCCGTAGTTCGGAGTGAGGTAGGCGGAGCCGACGACGGCTGCAGTGTCGTCGGTGTCGTCCTGGACGACGTACACACGCTTGGCCGGGTTCATCCACAGGGCGCGGGCGGCTTCCTCGGTGGTGTCCGGGTCCCAGGCGTAGGTCTCGGCCGCGGCCACGACGCGGTGCCAGAACGGCCAGATCCGCGGCCAGTCGTCGGCGGTGGCTTCCCTGATCAGCATGGGCGTGAGTCTCGCACGCCCATGCCGTCGGCGATCGCGAAGGCTCCTGCCCGGTCAGTCCACGCTGGGCAGGATGTGCGGCTCGGCGAGGTCGTCCTCGTAGCCGGCCAGGCGGATGGGGGCCGAGCGCGCCCACACGTCGAGGCTGCCGAGCTCGCCGCTGCGGCGGCGGGCGCGCTCAGGTCGATCCTTGGGGCGCTGTTCGCGATTCGTCTTCTCCGGTGTCACCGCGCACTCCTTATGTGTCGGGTCACCCTCGGGGCGTACTGGCCAGTCTGCGTGCCTGCGCCTGACGCCCGCTCGGGTCTGGGTCGAAGCGGTTCGGACGCGGTGGCGCCGGTACTCATAGGAGAGCAGGCCGCTGTGAACCGGCGAGTCCCATGACGGACCATGGGTGTGGGTGGGACCCGGTATTGCTGTCCGTCGGCTAACAGACTAACCAAATGAGCGGGCAGCCGCTCTATGGGGCTGAAAAATCGGTGTAACCATCGCAAGTCGCTCGCATGCATTTGGCCACGAAGCGCACCCTTTTGCCACGTGATGACCCCGTTTGAAAGTCACCCGACCGGCCTACAACGGCCGAAAGTGACTTCAGGGGCGCCGGGCCGTTCAGGTGCCGTTGGCTCGGTCGAAAGCTCGCCATGATCTGCTGGCGTACCGCAACGGCTGTCTCGCGGGAGGACTGACGCATGGAACTGCGCAGCGTCGAGGAGCTGATGGACCTGCTGTACGCCTGCCGGGGCGTGCGGGGCACCCCGGACCGGGCGGGCCGCTCGGTCGACCTGCACGAGCACGCACTGCGCACGGCCGCGCTGCTGCGCCGAAATCGCCCCGCCGACAAGGAACTCCAGGTGTCCGGTCTGGTGCACCTCGTCGGCCGGCTGCTGCGGCCCGACGGCGCGGCGACCCCGGGCCCCCACGCCGCCGACGCCGTACGGGCGCTGCTCGGCGAACGCGTCGCCCGCCTCGTACTCCATCACCCCTGGCACGGCCCGTCCGGCGACGACGACCTGCTGAGCCTGCGCCAGGCCCACGAGGAGGGCCGCCTCGCCGCGTTCGACGCCGGGGTGCTGGAGGACTGGCGCACGGTCCTGGAACTGCTGGCGGCACGCAACTCACGCCTCGGGGCTGTCGATTGAGGCTGCGCCGTGAGACCGTACGCCGATGACGTCGTCGTACGGGTTACGCGGCAGGGCCGCCGTCGTCACGGGGGCCACGCGGGGCATCGGCTGGGCGGTGGCACGGGCGCTCGCCGATGCCGGAGCCCTGGTGTGCGTCAGCGCGCGGGACGCGGACGAGGTACGGCGCGCCGCCGCCGAGCTGGGCGGAGTGGGCCTGGCCGGCAACGTCGCTGACGACGGGCACACCAGTGCGTTGACGGACCTGTGCCTGCGCGCGTTCGGCCGACTGGACATCCTGGTCAACAACGCGGCGACCAACCAGCCGTACGGCCCCCTCATGGACGCCGACCCGGACGTCTGGCGCGAGGCCTTCACCATCAACGTCGAGGCCCCGCTCCGACTGGTCCAGTGCGCGTGGCACGGCTGGATGCGCGAGCACGGCGGGGCGATCGTCAACATCTGCACGGAGGGCGCGACCCACGTCGGCCCGGGAGTCGGCGCCTACGGCACCAGCAAGGCGGCCCTCCTCCACCTCACCCAGCAGCTCGCGGGCGAGCTGGGCCCGGGGGTACGGGTCAACTCCGTCTCTCCGGGTCTCGTACGCACCGAGATGGCCCGCTTCGTCTGGGAGCCGGGAGAGACGGACATCGCGTCGGGCCTGCCGCTGGGCCGGATCGGCGAACCGGAGGACGTGGCGCGAGCGGTGCTGTGGCTGGCATCGGACGCGGCACAGTGGATCACAGGGGCGGACCTACTGGTGGATGGCGGTACGAACGTACGCAGGGCCCGCACAGCACCCTAGGAACGGGGGCTGTGCGAGGTGTGCGGCTCCGCCGCGTGGGCGCCCGGCCACAGACAACCGGCACCCGACATCGCTACCACTTACCCGGCGCGTAGTCCTTCAGGAAGACCCCGTAGACATCCTCGCCCGCTTCACCGCGCACCACCGGGTCATAGACCCGGGCCGCCCCATCCACCAGGTCCAGCGGCGCATGGAACCCCTCCTCCGCGAGCCGCAGCTTGTCGAAGTGCGGCCGCTCGTCCGTGATCCAGCCGGTGTCCACGGACGTCATGAGAATCCCGTCGGTCTGGAACATCTCCTGCGCGCTGGTCCGCGTGACCATGTTCATCGCGGCCTTCGCGGCGTTCGTGTTCGGGTGCCCCGCCCCCTTGTAGCCCCGGCCGAAGACGCCCTCCATCGCCGAGACGTTCACGACGTAGGCGCGCTTGCTGGAAGCCTTGCTCGCGGCAGCGGCCATCGCCGGCCGCAGCTTGCTGATCAGGATGAACGGTGCCGTGTAGTTGCACAGCTGGGTCTCGAGGAGCTCCACCGGGGAGATCTGCTCGATGGTCTGCACCCAGGTGTTGCTGTCGACGACGTCGGGGACCAGGCCACCCGCGTCGATGGCGGTGCCGTCGAGGTGCCGGGCGACGCTGGCGTTGCCCGCGACCAGGGCGAGGTCGGCGACCTTCTGCGCGTCGAGGCCGCTGATGCCGACGGGCAGCGCGGCGAGTCCGTCGACGGCGCCGGAGTTGAAGGCACCGATGACGTGGTGGGCGGGCAGCTCACCGGCGGGCAGCGGGGCGCTCTCGCCGTCGACGAGGGCGGCGTAGGCGGAGGGCAGACGGCGTACGGTCTGCGTCGCGTTGTTGATGAGGATGTCGAGCGGGCCCGCCTCGGCGACCTGGTCGGCGAGGGCGACGGCCTGCGCGGGGTCGCGCAGGTCGATGCCGACGACCTCCAGCCGGTGCATCCAGTCCGCCGAGTCGTCCATGGCCTTGAAGCGGCGGATGGCGTCCTTGGGGAAGCGCGTGGTGATCGTCGTGTGCGCGCCGTCCCGCAGCAGCCGCAGTGCGATGTACATGCCGATCTTGGCGCGGCCGCCGGTGAGCAGCGCGCGCTTGCCGGTGAGGTCGGCGCGGACGTCGCGCTTGGCCCGGTTCACGCCGGCGCAGTCGGGACATAGCTGGTGGTAGAAGTAGTCGACTTCCACGTACCGGGTCTTGCAGGTGTAGCAGGAGCGCGGGCGCTGGAGCACTCCCGCGATCCTGCCCTCCTGCGTGATCGACGAGGGCAGGATGCCCTCCGTCTCGTCGTCGATGCGCTGGGCGGAGCCGGTAGCCGTGGCCTCCGTGACCGCCTTGTCGTGCGCGGTCTTGGCGGCGCGGCGCTCCTGGCGGCGGCGCTGCTTGACAGTGCGGTAGACGCCGGCGGTGGCCCGGCGCACGGCGATCGCGTCGGGGTGGTCGACTTCCAGCTTGTCGAGCTCCTCGAGCACGCTCAGGCAGACGGCGAGCCGCTCCGGGTCGATACCGGGCCCGTACACGATCTCCTCCACGGAATTCACGGAATCCACCGACTCCACGGAACCCATGGACGCCATGGATTCCATCGACTCCATGGACGCCGAGCCGTCCTCTGTCACCGTCATCGCGCTGCCGCTTCCCTGACTCACCCGCGCAGCGCTCCGACCGCGCCCGCCCTCGAACAGGCGATTTTACGGAGCGCCGAGCCACTCCTCCAAACCCGCGCAGGTCAAGAGCCACAGGCCGTGATGAGTGTCTCCACCTCCTCGGACAGGGCCCGCGCGAACCGGTCGAGATCCGGTACGGCCTCGGCGTCGGCGACGAGGCCGTAGTGGACGCGGCCCCGGTATGTCGACACCGCCACCGCCAGGGACTGGCCGGCGGCGAGCGGGGCGTACGGGAACACCTCGGTCACCGGGTTCCCGCCGAGCTTCAGGCCGAAGCTGGGCAGGGGCACGCTGGTGACCAGGATGTCGAACCACAGCCGTGCGGCCTGGGCCGCCAGGGGGCCGCCGATCCGGTGGCCGAGCGCCGGGACGTGGTCGGCGAGCAGGGCGACGGCGCCCGCGCCCCGGTTCGGGCCGGCGTCCTTGTTGCGGTCCATGGCGGCGCGGACCGCGGCCAGGCGGCGGAGCGGGTCCGGGTCGTTGACGGGGAGCCTCATCAGGTAGCCGGAGAGGCGGTTGCCCTGAGGGTGGGCGGTGCGCGGGCGGCGCTTGGAGACCGGGATCAGGGCGCGGGGCGCCACGCCGTCGCTGCCGTCGCCGCGCTCGTCGAGCCAGCGGCGCAGGGCGCCGGCGACGACCGCGATCAGGACGTCGTTGACGGTGCCGCCGACGACCTTGCGGACGCGGTGCACGTCGTCGAGGTCGACGACCACACCGGCGGTGCGGCGGGTACCGGTGGGTTCGGCGCTGAGCGCGCGGGTGGTGCGCATACCGAGGGTGGACACGGCGACGGAGGCCCCGATGTCGAGGGCGCGGCCCACGTCGGACAGGGCGCCGCGCACCAGGTCGGGCAGTCGGCGTACGTCGGGCAGGAGGGCCCGGGGCTGCTCCGCGGGGCGGGGCCGGGGCGCGGGCAGGTCCATGGGGTCGAGGACGGCGGCGGCGAGGGTCAGCGCCCGCAGGCCGTCGGCGAGGGCGTGGTGGAACTTGAACAGCACGGCGAAGGAGACGCCGTCCTCGCCGGGCAGCACGTGGGCCTCCCAGGGCGGCCGGTCGCGCTCCAGCGGACGCTCCATGAGGCGGCCGGCCGCGGCCTGGAAGTCGTGGGTCGGGTCGTGCAGCCGGACGTGGTCGAGGGGGTCGAAGTCGGGGGCGGGTTCGCGTACGGCTCCGCCGAGTGCGGACGGCCGCCACACGTCCCGGATCCGCATGCGCAGTCCGGGCACCGCGGCGGCGCGGGCGGCGAGCAGGTCGGCCGCGTGGGCGCCCGCGGTGGGCGAGTGGGACGTGAAGACCCCGAGTGCGCCGAGGTGCATGGGGTGCTCGGCGGTCTCGATGTTCCAGAACGCCAGGTCGAGAGGTGCCAGCGGGTCAGTCAAGGGCTTGCCTCGCGTCGACGAAGGGGGGACCAGCAGTCAATCGCCCACGATCGATTACGGTCAAGTACGATCATGCTACGCACAGTTAAGATCCGGTTAAGTAATGGATCTCGGCAACCCCAGTGTCCTGCAGGCCGCGGAGCCTCGCAGGCCACCGGCGTTGCACCGTGTCGTGGCGGAAAACGATCGGTACGCCGTTACGACACGCGCTGGCCCTTCCCGAGCGCGATCACCCCGGCCTTGGAGACGGAGTACAGCTCCGCGTCCCGCCCCGGATTGACCCCGATGGTCGCGCCCGGCGGCACCTCGACGTTCTTGTCGAGCACGGCCCCGCGCACCACCGCACCCCGTCCGATGTGCACGTTGTCGTGGAGGATCGAGCCCTGCACCACCGCACCCGGGTCGACGAGGACACCCGGGGAGAGCACCGATCGTGTGACCTGGCCGCGAATCAGGCAGCCCGCACTGATGATCGACTCGCTGGCCATGCCGCCGGCGTTGAACCGGGCGGGCGAGAGCTGGTTGGAGTGGGTGTAGATCGGCCAGCTGCGGTTGTAGAGGTTGAAGGCGGGACGCTCGGCGATCAGGTCCATGTGGGCGTCGTAGTAGGCGTCGAGCGTGCCGACGTCACGCCAGTAGCCCCGGTCCCGGTTGGTCTCGCCGGGCACGTGATTGGCGCTGAAGTCGTACAGCTGTGCCTCACCCCGTTGGGTGAGCTGGGGCAGGATCGAGCCACCCATGTCGTGCACCGAGTTCTCGTCCTCGGAGTCCCGCTGCAGCGCCTCGATGAGGGCCTTGGTGGTGAAGATGTAGTTGCCCATGGAGGCGAAGACGGTCTCCGGGTCGTCCGGCAGACCGGGCGGGTCGGCGGGCTTCTCCAGGAACTGGTCCACGCTCTGGCCGTCCGAGCCCGGTGTGATCACCCCGAAGGACGACGACTCGCCGCGCGGCACGCGTATCCCGGCCACCGTCACGCCCGCGCCGGCCTCGATGTGCTGGGTGAGCATCTGCCGCGGGTCCATGCGGTAGACGTGGTCGGCGCCGAACACCGCGACGTACTCGGGCTGCTCGTCGTAGATCAGGTTCAGCGACTGCAGGATCGCGTCCGCGCTGCCCAGGTACCAGCGCGGGCCGAGCCGCTGCTGGGCCGGGACCGGCGTGACGTAGTTGCCGAGCAGGCTGGACATCCGCCACGTGGTGGTGATGTGCCGGTCCAGCGAGTGCGACTTGTACTGCGTGAGCACGCAGATGCGCAGGATGTCGGCGTTGACGAGATTCGAGAGCACGAAGTCGACAAGGCGATACGTTCCTCCGAAGGTGACCGCGGGTTTCGCACGGTCGGCCGTCAGGGGCATCAGACGCTTGCCCTCACCGCCCGCGAGTACGATGCCGAGCACCGAAGGTCCACCACGACGCATGGCCGCTCCCCTCACCAGGTTGCCCCGTACCTGCCCCCCCGCGACACGCCCTACGCCTGTTTCACGATCTTCTCGTACAACCGGACCGTACGACGGGCGACTGTGTCCCAGCCGAATTCTCGCACGGCGCGCTCCCGCCCGGCCTCGCCCATCCGACGGGCCTTGTCCGGGTCGCCGAGGACGGCGTCCAGGGCCCGGGTCAGGCCCGCCTCGAAGTCGTCGTCCACGGACACGAGCACACCGGTCGCGCCGTCCTCCACGACCTCCGGGATGCCGCCGACGCGGGAGGCCACCACGGGCGTACCGCAGGCCATCGCCTCCAGGTTGACGATGCCGAGGGGTTCGTACACCGACGGGCAGACGAACACGGCCGCGTGGGTGAGGAGTTGGATCACCTCCGCGCGCGGCAGCATCCGAGGGATCCAGTACACGCCGTCGCGGACCCGGCTCAGCTCCTCGAAGAGGTCGCGGAACTCCCGGTCTATCTCGGGAGTGTCGGGCGCGCCCGCGCACAGCACGACCTGCGCCGACGGGTCGATGTCCCGCACCGCCCGCAGCAGGTGCGGCACGCCCTTCTGCCGGGTGATGCGGCCGACGAACAGCACGTACGGGCGGTTCGGGTCCAGGCCGACCCGGGTGAGGGCGTCGGTGTCGTGGTCGGGCCGGTAGAGGGTGGTGTCGATGCCGTTGTGCACGACGTGGACCCGGCCCGGGTCCAGCGCCGGGTAGCAAGTGAGGATGTCCTCGCGCATGGCGCCGGAGACGGCGACCACCGCGTCGGCGGCCTCGATCGCGGTGCGTTCGGCCCAGCCGGACAGCTCGTACCCGCCGCCGAGTTGCTCGGCCTTCCAGGGGCGCAGGGGCTCCAGCGAGTGCGCGGTCATCACGTGCGGGACGCCGTACAGCAGTTTGGCGAGGTGGCCGGCCAGATTGGCGTACCACGTGTGGGAGTGGACGAGTTCGCGGCCTTCGACGGCGGCGGCGACGGAGAGGTCCACGGAGAAGGTGCGCAACGCGTCGTTGGCGCCGTCGAGGGCGGACCAGGGGCGGTGGCGTACGACGCCCTCCGCGCGGCCCTCACCCCAGCAGTGCACGTCGAGGTCGACGAGGGACCTCAACTCCCTTGCGAGGAATTCCACATGGACGCCCGCTCCGCCGTAGACGTCCGGGGGGTACTCCCGGGTCAGCAGTCCCACTCGCACCCGCAACCCCCAGTTCTCAACGGCCGGTTCCTTTTCATGGTCACCCAGATGCGCCGCGCGGGGAAGAGCGCGGGGGCCGTGTGAAGCAACAGTCACCACACACGCCCCCTCCGGGCACACGGTAGTAGAGGCAACAACTGCGGCGCCGGAAGGCCGTGCCCGCCAGGGCGCCGGTGCCGGCGAGCAGGGGGTGGGCGAAGAGTTCGGTGGTCAGGGCGTGGGCGCGCGCGGTGGCGTCGGGCCGGCCGTGGGCGCGTGCCCAGCGGTCCAGCTCCCGTGCCGCGCCCGCGAGCGCGGATCCGGCGTTGCCCCACAGCAGGCCCTCGGCGAGGCGGTGCCGGGCGCGCAGGGCGGCGGCCAGCGGCCGCAGGTGCCCCTCGATCACGACGCCCGCCACCGTCGCCGCGTCCCCTGGCAGGGGCCGTGCCGCCGTCAGCCACAGGTCGTCGGGGGCCGACGCGTCGGCGTCCCAGCGCAGCAGCCGGGGGTCGAGGTCGGGTGTGCGGCCGTAGAGGACGGCGCAGCCGAGCGCCACCGACCACAGGCGGGCCGCCAGGGCCTGGTGCGCGATGGAGGCCGCGATCCGACTTTCGGGAGCCCGCAGACTTTCCGCGACTTTTCGGACACGAAACGTCAGTGGATCGTCGAACACATCCGATGCCGTGTCCGTATAGACCTGCGCGAGCGTCGGCAGCGGCGCCCGGTGTTCTCCTGCAGTGCGCAGGACGAAGAAGCCGCCTAGCGGGCGGAGAGCGGAGAGGCCGGGGTCGAGGTCCACGACGAGAAGTAGTACCAAGGGGTCATAGGACTTGTGATCGACGGGTCCGCGTCGGTGTCACCCCCCTGGGGGAGGACAGTGGCTCGGTCGTACTCCATCGGCAGTATGACCATGTGCGTGCTCAGGGACGACGACGGGAACAGCTCGGCACGGCATCGTGTTGTGCATGGAAGCAGACCGTTCGCCGCGCCGGGCCCCGCGCCCCGGCCCCACGCAGAGGAGCAACCGGTGAGTGCCCTCGCGCTGTCCGTGGTCCTGTCGTTCGTGTCCGCCGTCGCGTACGCGGGCGGGGCGATCGTGCAGGAGCAGGTCGCGGTGTCCTCCCCCGACGAGCAGTACGCGCCGCTGCGCCGGCCGAGCTGGTGGGCGGCGGTGGCGCTGAACGGCCTCGGCGGACTGTTGCACGTGGTGGCGCTCGCCTACGGGCCCCTCAGCCTGGTGCAGCCGCTGGGCGCGCTGACCATCGTCTTCGCGCTGCCCATGGCCGCGTTGTTCGTCGGCCGCAGGGCCGGGGCGACCGCCTGGCGGGGCGCGATCATGGCGACGGTGGGTCTCGCGGGTCTGCTGTCCCTGGTCGGCGCGTCCGAGGCACAGTCGCTGAGCACCCCGCAGCGGGTGAGCGTGGCCCTGTTCACGGGTGGCGCGGTCGTCGCGCTGATGATCGCGGGCCGGGCGGCCCACCGGCACCCGGCGGTGCGCAGCATGCTGCTCGCCACGGCCTCCGGCATAGCGTTCGGCATGTCCTCGGTGTTCACCAAGACCGTCGCGGTCGACTGGACCGACGGCATCTCGGCCGCGGACCTGCCGTCCCTCGCGGTGATCGGCGTGCTGGCCACGGCCGGCATGCTGCTGTCGCAGGCCTCCTACCGCGGCGGCGGCCTCGCCGCCCCGCTCGCCACGCTGACGGTGGTGAACCCGGTGGTGGCGGCCGCGGTCGGCATCACGATGTTCGGCGAGACGTTCCGCTACGGCACCACCGGCACGGCGCTCGCCCTGAGCTGCGGTGTGGTGGCGGCGGGCGGCCTGATCCTGCTGACGACCGAGCGGCTCACCCACACGCCGGCGGAGCTGGAGAAGGCGCTGTCGGACACCGAGCCCGTCACCGACGAGGTGCGCCCCGCCCTCCCCGGGCAGCCCGTCGCCGAGTTGCCCGAGGAGGCGCTCTCACCGGCACCGACTCCGGTTCCGGCACCGATTCCGACACCGGCACCGGCACCGGCACCCGTCCTGGCGAACCTGGAGAGCCGCATCCCGTCCCCGGCCGCCGCGCCGGGGAGTTCCTACGGCGACCTGGACCCGTCGGACGTCGACGAGCCGGTGCTCTTCCCCAGCAGCTTCTACGGCGGGTCGTACGTCCCGGTGCGGGTCCTCGACCGGCACCGCAGCCGCGTCAAATCCTGACGCCGCCGGCCCTCAGGTAGGCCAACGGGTCGATGTCCGACCCGAAACCGGGCCCCGTCCGCACCTCGAAGTGCAGATGCGGGCCCGTGCTGTTGCCCGTGGAGCCGGAGCGGCCGAGGCGCTGGCCGGTGCCCACCGTCTGACCGTCCCGCACGGAGATCGCCGAGAGGTGCGCGTACTGGGTGTAGCGGCCGTCGGTGTGCCGGACGACCACCTGGTAGCCGAAGGAGCCGCCCCAGCCGGCGCTGACGACCGTGCCCGCCGCGACCGACTTCACGGTCGTGCCGGTGGGCACGGGGAAGTCGACACCGGTGTGGTAGCCCTTCGACCAGGAGGAGCCCGTCGCGTGGTAGGACGTGCCCGTGGAAGCATTCACCGGGGCGACCAGGGAGTGGCCGTTCGTCTTCTGCCTGCTCTGCGAGGACGACGAGGAGGACGAGGTCGACGAGGAGGTCTTCTTCTTCTCGCGGGACTCGGTGCCGCTCCGGCTGGTGGTGCCGGAGCCCTCGCCGCGCAGCTTCAGCCGCTGCCCTGGCAGGATCAGGTTCGGGTCGGCTCCTATGGCCGCGCGGTTGGCGGCGTACAGCCGTCGCCAGCCGCCCCGGACGTCCTGGTCGTCGGCGATGCCGGAGAGGGTGTCGCCGTGGACCACCGTGTACATCTCGGCGGTGCCCGCCCGCGACTGGGGCGTGCTCTGCGGCTGCACGTCCTTGAGTGAGCTCTTCTGGGTCCGGGCCGAGGTGCCGCTCGGGTGGATGCCGGGCGTGTCGCCGCCCCGGGTGAGCCCGGCGCGTACCGAGCACACCGGCCAGGCGCCGGGGCCCTGCCCCTTCAGCACCTTCTCGGCGACGGCGATCTGCTGGTCCTTGGTGGCCAGGTCCGCCCGCTGCGCGTACGCGGTGCCGCCGTACGCCGCCCAGGTGGACTGGGTGAACTGCAGGCCACCGTAGTAGCCGTTGCCGGAGTTGATGTCCCAGTTGCTGGTCGACTCGCACGCGGCGACCTTGTTCCAGGTGTCCACGTCGGCCGCCTGGGCGGCTCCCGCGCCGATGAGCGGTATCGCGATACCCGCGCCGCCCGCCGTGACGGTGAGTGACGCTCGGTTGATCCTGTTGGGCTGATACCGGCGGTGCCGACCGCGTACGGTCATGAACTTCCCCCTAGACATGCGCAGGAGGGCCAAAAGTAAGGGCCGCTAACAGGCCATGACAAGACACCAAATCAGCCTCACCGCCGCCCAAGTGACCGGGAACGAACTCCGGTTGCAGTACGACTGAGGCAGGTGGGGTCTTCCGTGCGTATCTGCGTACGCAACCGTACGCAATCTCGAACACCCCGGGGCGTGCGGTCGGTCCGGCGGCAGGAAAGGATGGCCGGAACGGCATACTGCCGAACAGGACCGGCACGACGATGTCCCATGCTCAGGATGTTTAGGAGCCAAAACCGTATGAGCACTACAGCCCAGATCGGCGTCACGGGCCTCGCGGTCATGGGCCGCAACCTCGCCCGCAACTTCGCCCGCAACGGCTACACGGTCGCGGTGCACAACCGCACGGCCGCGCGTACGCACGCACTGGTCGAGGAGTTCGGCAACGAGGGCGACTTCATCGCGGCGGAGACCGCCAAGGAGTTCGTCGCGGCACTGGAGCGGCCCCGCCGCCTGGTCATCATGGTGAAGGCGGGCGACCCGACCGACGCGGTGATCCAGGAGTTCGCCCCGCTCCTGGAACCCGGCGACATGATCATCGACGGTGGCAACGCCCACTTCGCGGACACCCGCCGCCGCGAGCGCGAGCTGCGCGAGCAGGGCATCCACTTCGTCGGCATGGGCGTCTCCGGCGGCGAGGAGGGCGCCCTGCACGGACCGAGCATCATGCCGGGCGGTCCGAGGGAGTCGTACGACTCGCTCGGCCCGATGCTGGAGAAGATCTCGGCGAAGGCGGCGGACGGCGCGCCCTGTGTGACGCACGTCGGTCCGGACGGTGCCGGGCACTTCGTGAAGATGGTGCACAACGGCATCGAGTACGCCGACATGCAGCTCATCGGTGAGGCGTACCAACTGCTGCGCGACGTGGCCGGCTACTCCCCCGCGCAGATCGCGGAGATCTTCCGCACGTGGAACACCGGCCGACTGGACTCCTACCTGATCGAGATCACTGCCGAGGTCCTGTCCCACGTCGACGCGGCGACCGGCAAGCCGTTCGTGGACGTGGTGGTGGACCAGGCGGAGCAGAAGGGCACCGGCCGCTGGACGGTGCAGATCGCCCTTGACCTGGGTGTCCCGGTCTCCGGCATCGCGGAGGCGGTCTTCGCCCGCTCCCTCTCCGGCCACGCGGCGCTGCGCGAGGCCTCGCGGGGTCTGGCCGGACCGAAGGCGTCGCCGCTGTCCGAGGCGGAGGCGGGCGCGTTCGCCGACCGCGTGGAGCAGGCTCTGTACGCGTCGAAGATCGTGTCGTACACCCAGGGCTTCCACGAGATCGCCGCGGGCAGCGAGGAGTACGACTGGAACGTCGACCTGGGCGCGGTCTCGGCGCTGTGGCGCGGCGGCTGCATCATCCGCGCGGCCTTCCTCGACCGGATCCGCGCGGCGTACGACACCCGGCCCGACCTGCCGAGCCTGCTGTCGGACGACACGTTCGCGCGAGAGATCGCGGACGCGCAGGACGACTGGCGTGAGGTCCTCGTCGCCGCGACCCGCCAGGGCGTCCCGACGCCCGGCTTCGCGGCGGCGCTCGCCTACTACGACGCGCTGCGCGCGGAGCGGTTGCCTGCGGCGCTCACCCAGGGGCAGCGGGACTTCTTCGGGGCGCACACGTATCGGCGGACCGATCGGGAGGGGTCGTTCCACACGCTGTGGGGCGGGGACCGGTCGGAGGTGTCGGAGTAGCACCCACGGGGTGGGAAGTTGCGGTGGGCGGCGGTTTTTCGCCCCCCACCGCCTTTTGCTCAGGTGAGGGGTGGACCGGGCTCCGGGTTCGGCACCGGCTCCGGACCCGGCGGGATCGGGGACGGGGAGGGTTCCGGAGGCGGAGTGGGACTCGGGCCCGGGGTCGGGTCGGGTCCCGGGGGCGGGGTGGGGTTCGGTCCCGGGCCCGGCGGGGTCGGGTCCGGGGGCGGACCTGGCGGCGTCGGGTCCGGGGGCGGGCCCGGCGGGGTCGGGTCCGGAGGTGGACCCGGCGTCGGTCCGGGATGAACGGGGTCCGGGTACGGGTTGGTCATGATGTCCTCCGGCCAGTCGGTCGACATCGGCTCTGGGCTACGTCCGCTCTGGACGATGTCCGCTCTGGACTACTCCCCCGCGTACCCGACGCCCGTGCCGCCAGTCACCCGTGGGCGTCAATGCGTCGGCCCAGGTGGGCCTCCCGACGCGCGGCCTCCGCTCCGGCAGCGAGCCCCGGGCGGGGCCCCTGCCGACGGGCACCTGCCAGCAACTCCTCGTCGACCGTGTGCCGCAGTTCGAGGTCCGGGTGGTGCTCGTCCCGGAGGGCGTCGAGGACCGGCACGTGAGCGGTCGAGGTGTGCAGCAGGGCGAGGGGGGCGTGGTCGGCCATCCGCTCAGAACCGCCCGGGGTGCGCGACGAGCCACTCCTTCGCGGCCTGGAGCAGACGCGGGTCGGCGGCCGGGGCCTCCTCGGGATGACGCTCGGCCCACTTGACGACGTACGGGCAGAGCGGGGCCACGGGGACGCCCTCCCGCGCGGCGACGGCGTACAGTTCACGCGCCAGGGAGCCCGCGATGCCCTTCCCCTCGTGCGCCGGCTCCACGATGGTGTGGACGGGGACGAGGGCGCGCTCGGGGGAATCGAGGACGAAGTACTCGATGTGGCCGACGACTTCGCCCCCGTCCCCGAGGGCCTCGAGGCGGCCCGCCGCCCGGTCGTCGCGGATCTCTGTCTCGCTCATGGGCTCGCACGCTCCTGGTCCGTCTGGGGCCGGGAGTCCGAGGTCAGACCGACACGGCCTGCGGACTCCGTTCCTGGTCCGAGCCCGGCACCGGCTCCGAGGGGTCCGCCCCGAGGGCCACGATCCGGTTGTCGCGGTCCACGTGCACCACCCGCGGCTCAAGCGCCCGCGCCTCGGCGTCGGTGACCTGAGCGTAACTGATGATGATCACCAGATCGCCGGGATGGACGAGATGGGCGGCCGCCCCGTTGATCCCGACCACCCCCGACCCGCGCTCCCCCTCGATGACGTACGTCTCCAGCCGGGCCCCGTTGGTGATGTCCACGATGTGCACGAGCTCACCGGGCAGCAGATCGGCCGCCTCCAGCAACTCTGCGTCGATGGTCACCGATCCCACGTAGTGCAGGTCGGCCTGGGTGACGGTGGCGCGGTGGATCTTGGACTTGAACAGAGTACGCAGCATTTGGGACTCCTGGAAGACGGCTCCCTGCCTGCTTTCTGCAGGTCAAGGGCGATTCTCACTGTACAACGGCACGCGTTGGACTCGAAGACCTCTGAGAAACATCGGTTCACTCTGGCGAGAAGGCTACTGCCTGCGTTTCCACGCGAGACAGGCTGTGGCGACTCCGCCGACCAGGCGCCTGTCAGGACAGCTGCCGCCGAGTCGCCCCCCGTCCACGCTCACACTCGCTTCGTAGGGCCAACGGCCGCGTTCAGGACGCTCTCCGGGGTAGGACAAGCTCAGTCGTCGTGCCGAATGTCCTCGCTCGGCAGGAACCTCTGGCGAGCCCACAAGCTCAGCAGTGCCGTTCCGCCGACCAGCAGCGGCACCGGGTCTCGGGCAGGCGGAGCCAGCACGTATCCCAGGGCCGTGGCCGTGCAGACCGTCAGGGGAATGAACGCCGCCGCACCCTCCATCCCCCGTCGCAGCGCGGACGGAGCGGTGGCCAGGGCGCTCGCCCCGCCGGGCACCCAAGGGCCGACGGCGACCACCAGCAGCCCCGCGGTGGCGCACGTGTCGATCAGCTGACAGGACATCAACTGGGGGCCGTGCGGGCCGACCGCCCACAGTCGCAGGGTGTCGCCGATCAGCATGAGGGACAGCCCGGCGATCCCGACCCACAAGGTGGCTCTCTGGTCGCTCCGTACGAGACGGCGCAGGGCGAACAGAAAACTGACGAACACGACTTCCGCAGCCCACAGGACACCGACCATCCCTGTCCCCAGCCGCCAGCCGTCACCGGCCCCCCGCAGCAGTACCCATCCCGTCATGAACACGGCCCCGGCTGTGACGACCCCGTCGAGCACACGCCGCAGCAGCACGTGCCGGCCTGTACCGGCATCGGCCGCGACCACCAGACCGGCCATCCCCAGGCCGACCGTCAGCGTCACTCCGGTGACCACCACCGAACCCAGCAACGATCG